>JABDRH010000051.1 GCA_013041835.1 Desulfatitalea sp.
GGGGTACGTGTCCAGTTCCGTCGATGTCGTCTCGGTTAAAGTGGTTAACGAAAAATAGGAAAGGAGCGAACTCATGAATCGAAAGATGATTGGCATATTAATGGTATTGGCCGCACTGGTCATTTTCACGGCCCCGGCACATGCGACCTCCATGGGCGACGTGGACATTCACGGATTTATCTCCCAGGGATTCATCGCCAGCAACGAATACAACTACCTGTCCCACAAATCCACCGACGGCAGCTTCGAGTTCAACGAAGTCGGCGTCAACTTTTCCAAGAAAATCGCCGATCGGCTGCGCGTGGGCATTCAACTGTTCAGCCGGGATCTGGGAGACACCAACAACAACAAGGTGACCCTGGACTGGGCCTACGGCGATTATCGCCAATACAACTGGCTGGGTATCCGCGCCGGCCGAATGAAGACCCCCCTGGGCCTGTACAACGAGATCCGGGACATTGACACGCTGCGCACCAATATCATCATGCCCCAAGGCATCTATCCCGATCTGATTCGGGAAACCACCATCGCCTTGAACGGTTTTGGTCTCTACGGCAACATCGACTTGCGCAGCGTGGGCAGCCTGGACTACCTGATGATCACCGGCGGCCAGAGTACCGATAATGAGGGCGGGTTAGAAAAATTCTACAACAGTTTTCTCAAGGCACAGGGACAACCCACCACCATTTTGAACGGAACCGTTGACGCTCGGACTTCCTACTGCGGCGGCCTCCGATGGGATACGCCCTTGGATGGACTTCGGATAGGTTACTCGTTCATGGATTCCGCGGGATCAATACCCATAAAAGAAACTATCTCCAATTTTGAAACGGAACTTGATAGCAAGTTCTTGCTCCAGGTATTCTCCGTCGAATACACATGGAACAATCTTATTCTTGCCGGCGAGTACTACTCGAGAAAAAACGATACGACCAGCGTGGCAGGAGACAGCACCACCACCGAAATCAGCTACTATGTCTCCGGGTCCTATCGGTTTAACGACCTGTTCACCTTAGGGGCCTACTATTCGATTTACTACCATGACGAAGATGACAAAGATGGCGACAATTTAATAGTTGGGCATATGGGTCGTGAAAAGGACCTGGCCGCGACCCTGCGCTTCGATCTTAATCCCTTTTGGGTGTTCAAGGTGGAAGGGCACTACGTGGACGGCACGGCCTGGGTCGCCTCCGGCGACAATCCCAACAGCGACTGGAGCGAAGACACCTGGTACTACGGGGTGGCCAAGATGACCTTCAGCTTCTAACCCATCCGCGCACTCGAATCCACCTGCTGTGAATCTCAAGACGGGGCGCCGCCAAAGTCCCATCGGCCGGCGCCCCATCTTGACCACGTGTCCAATGCTTTTGCAATACAACCGCGCTTTGTCAGAAACTGAAAGTCAGTTTCGCCGCTCCATAATACCAGTCTTCTTCGGACTTATCCGGGTTATCCACAGACAGCACTTCCGCCGTGCCATTGACCTTGTGCCCCTCGAGTTTAAAGATCCAGCCCTGGACAATGTCAAACCGCAGCGACAGGGCGATATCCTTTTGCCAGGCGTTGTGTTTGGGTTGCCCCAATGCCGGCTGGTCATTCCCGTCCTTGTCGTTCTTGTCCGGATAATTCACGCCGTAGTAAGCTCCGACTTCAAACCAGTCCGTAAACCGATATGAGGCGCCCCAATAATACGTTTCGGATTCTAATTTAGCAGGTTCCCCTAACATCATCTGATTAGCATCCAAAGTCGTCGTGTTTTCAGCATCCAAGTAATTGTACTCAAACACCAGCACCAGGTCTTCCCATGTAAATTCGATGCCGGAACGAATGTGCTGAATATCAGAGTCCATCGTTACGGAGTTGCCGAGAAGTAACATTGGAACCTTCCCTCTCACTTTAAGGATATCGGCAGTGAGCGCCAGTCCCGACAGCGGGGTGTTCCATCGGATTTTTCCGACGTAAAGCGTGTCGTAAACGACAGCGCCGGCTATCTCTCCCGCGCCCTGAAGCGCACTGTTCGAATATTTTTCGATGCCGCTGTCCAAATCCGCGTACAGTGCCCCCATGACCACCTGGTAGTCAAGATCTCCCGCCCCGAAAAGCGGGATGGCATTGCCATACAGGCTAAGACCGTTGGCGGCGAGGAGGGTGTCTCTGAGCATGTCGCTGTAGTTGCACTGGGGCAGTACGATGCTGGTGCGAAGAAAATCGTAATCCCGGGTCTCGTTGTAAAGCCCTAGCGGCAGCTTGATTCTCCCCGCCCTGATCCCCAGCCAGTCCCGCCATCGATAGTCGCCATAGGCCCAGTCCAGGGTCACTTTGTTATTGGCGGCATCGCCGATATCGCGTGCGAAAAATTGGATGCCAAGGCGCAGTTTGTCGGTCAAATCCTTGCTGAAATTAATGCCCATTTCGTTGTACTCGAAACTGCCGTCCGTGCTTTTATGGGACAAATAATTGTATTCGCTGCTGATCAGAAACCCCTGGGCAATAAACCCGTGAATATCAACCCCTCCCGGTCCATCCATCGCCCTGGCATGTCCCATGAGTCCAAAACAGAAAAATGCCGTCGTCATCATTGTCAATATTGCCTTTTTCATTAGATATCCTCCTTATTGAACATTGATTGTCTTTACAGCGTTGGTATCTGTTCCGGAAGAGACATACCCGATCGCGCCCGCCGTGGACGACACATAGGAGACCATCTCCTTTTCATCGCTCAGTGTCGTGGGCGCCTTTCCTTTGCCGGTGAAAATCAATTTCCTGAAATATCGTTCGAACTGGTCAGGCGTTTTTTGAATATATTGTTTCAAAAACGCTTCGTGGGCGGCGCCTTGCTTCAGGATCGCAAAATTGATGCTGCCACCACTACTCCATTGGCTTTTTTTTGCGAGAAAAATGTTTTTCAGCTCTTCGCCGCTCAGCGAACTATCCGATACGCTTTTGTTGGCAATGACCACGACGTCCCCTGCCCAGGCGATTTGGGGCAAGGGACACAGGATGCCCACCAGTATGGCAATCAACACGCCTATCCATATCTTGTTCTTCATAACCGCCCTCCGATTTTTGATTGACACGTTCGTCTTTGTTGGATGAAGAAATCTATTTTCAAACATGCCTTTCGGCTGTTAAAGCGAAATAGGCTTGCGGGCGTCGGCGCGACGAGTGTTTTTCATGTGAGATGGAGATGGCGTTGGCGTTGGCGTTGCGGCTTACGGTTTGACTTGATAAGGGAGTTGGAAGTCCGATCCGCTTACGAACATGTCGTTTTCAGACCAGGTTCGGCTTGGCTGTGAGGAGGAGCAGTGGTTCCAGGATATCGGGCAGTAGCGTTGTGCTTTTTCTATCGATCCTTAGATTACGCTTTTTTAAGGGTGAAAGCAAGAGAGCACGTCTATAGTTCATCGGATTTTGGTTCGTCTACAAGGCTCACCGCCGGTGCATCTCTGGATGTGCAGGCGGATGTAACGCCATATAGAATTCAAAAACATTCAGGATAGGAGGAAATAATATTTGCCTGCGCACGAATAGCATAATATTTAAGATCTAAGGTAGTTACACTTGTGTGTCAAGCTAAATTTCGCAACCGCAGAATAAAGCATCTCCGACTCGCTGGCACCACAGCCGACGTGACAACCTGGCCGTCTTGGCGATCTTCACGGCGCGCATCTTGAATTCGGGAATGCTTGAGCCCCCCGCCGGGACCCAGTACCGCGTTGGTCAGCATATTGGCCGCACCTTCGGCAACGTGGAACGGGATGAAAAGGGTACCCGCCACGGTTTTTGGCACAATGCGAACCCACACCTGGATCTGTGCCCTGCGGGAGACGATGGCAATTTCGATCTTGATCCCTTTTGGATGTTCAAGGTGGGGGGGGCACTACGTGGACGGCACGGTCTGGGTCGCTGCCAACGATAATATCAACAGCGATTGGCGCCAAGATACCTTGTGCTGCGCGGGGTAGCCAAAATGACTTTCAGCTTCGAATCCATCCGGCCTGAATCAAGACGGGACGCCGCCAATGTGCCAGCGGCCGACGCCCCGTCTTGATCACCCGTCCAATACTTTCTCTATTAATCCAACCGCACTTTATCAGAAACTAAATGTCAGTTTCATCGCACCATAATACCAGTCTCCTTCGGACATGTCCGGGTTATCCGCAACCATCACATCCGCCGTGCCATTCACCTTGTGTCCCTCGAGCTTAAAGGTCCAGCCCTGGGAGATGTCAAACAGGAGCGACAAGGCTAAATCCTTTTGCCAGGCGCTGTGCTTGGGATCTCCTAATACCGCCCAGTTATCCCCGTCCTTGTCATTCTTGTCCGGATAATTCACACCGTAATAGGATCCCATCTCAAACCAATCCGTAAGCCGATAGGAGACACTCCAATAATAAGCTTCGGATTCCAAACGAGAAGTTTGCCCAAATATCGTAAAATCGGCATCTAAGTAATTATACTCAAACACCAGAACCAAATTTCGCCACACATATTCGATGCCGGTACGTATGTGTTGTATCTCGGAGTCCATGGTTGCGGATTGGCCCAAATAAAGAATCGAAACATTTCCACTGGTTTGGAGGATATCGGCGGAAAGCGCCAGTCCCGATAGTGGCGTATTCCATTGAATCTTTCCGAGGTAAAGCGTGTCGTAAACCATCTCGCCGGCCATTTCTCCGTCTCCGGTGCGAAGAAAATTATTCATATATTTTCTGATGCCACTTTCCGGGTCCGCGTTCAGTGCGCCAACGACCAGTTGATAGTCAAGATCGCCCGCCCCGAATAGCGGAATGGCATTACCATAAATGCTGACACCGTTGGCTGCGATAAGGGTATCTCTATTCAGGTCGTTGTAGCTACACTGGGGCAGTACGATGCTGGTGCGAAGGAAATCGTAATCCCGGGTCTCGTTGTAAAATCCTAACGGCAGTTTGATCTTTCCCGCCCTTAATCCCAGCCAGTCCCGCCATCGATAGTCCCCATAGGCCCAGTCCAGGGTTACTTTGTTATTAGCGACATCACCGATATCCCGTGCAAAGAACTGTATGCCAAGACGCAGTTTGTCGCTCAGATCCGTCCCGAAATTGATGCCCATTTCGTTGTACTCGAAACTGCCGTCAGTGCTTTTATGGGACAGATAATTGTATTCATTGCTGATCAGAAACCCCTGCGCGATAAAACCGTGGATATCCACGCCTTCCAGCGCGCCGGCTGTCACTGGCCGGGCATGCCCCATAAGTCCAAAACAAATAAATGCCGCGGTCATCATCATTATTTTTTCATTTGAAATCCTCCTTATTGAACATTGATTACCATTACGGCACTGGTATTTGTTTCGAAAGAGACATACCCAATCGCACCTTCCGTGGACGACACATAGGCGAGCATCTCCTTTTCACTGCTCATGGTCGTGGGCGCCTTTCCCTTACCCGTAAAAATCAATTTTCTGAAATGCCGTTCGAACTGGGAAGGGGTTTTTTGAATATATTGCTTTAAAAACGTTTCGTGGGTGGCGCCTTGCGTCAAAATCGCAAAATTGATACTCCCGCCGCTATTCCACTGGCTTTTTTTTGCGAGAAAAATGTTTTTCAGGTCTTCTCGACTGAGCGTGCTATCCGGTGCATTTTTATTTGCAATGACCACGACATCCCCTGCCCAGGCAATTCCGGACAAGGGGAGCATGATCCCCACCATCATAGCAAGCAATACGCCTATCCACATCTTGTTCTTCATAACTGCCCTCCGAATTGTGATTAGCAAGTTTATCTCTGTTTGATAAGGGACTTCTTATTCCAATTGGCTTTCTGGGCGGTAAAGGAATGAATTTCTACAAGCATTCGAGTCATGCGGGCTTTCCAAATAAAGATGGAAACGACATGGCGGCTTATTGCTGATTCGATAAAAAATGAGGGGGCGATCCGTATGCAACAATTCCGTTTTCATACCAAATCCGCATGACTTCGGTCAGAGTCAGTATTCGCTTTTAAGCTTTAGGATCTTAGGCAACGACGCTTGTTTGTTTGATCAATTCTTGAATCTCAATTCTTTAATGGCATGTTCCTGATGTCATGAAAATATCTAATGTGGCGTGTCAAGCCAAATTTTGATTTCCCTACACCTGTCCACAAACGCTTTCAGGGATCGCCCTTCACTTAGGGCTCGCGCAAAAATAACGTCACATTTTTATGCGCCGATCCATCTCACCCGGCTGCGTTACAAAAATACAGAATATCTCGATATTCTTTAATTTTTGTGCCTTGCCGGGTGAGCGCCTCGACACC
>JABDRH010000052.1 GCA_013041835.1 Desulfatitalea sp.
GACTATGTCAGCGCAGAGGTATCCAAAGGCGTGGCCGCAGCCGGCATGGCGTCGGGCGTGCCCGTTATCTTCGGCGTGCTGACCACCGATACTCTCGAGCAAGCCATTGAGCGCGCGGGCAGCAAGTCGGGTAACAAGGGTTGGGATGCGGCCCTTTCGGCGGTGGAGATGGCCAACCTCATGGACACGGTGGCAAAGATCTAAACATGGGTATCCGTCGACAAGCCAGAGAGCTGGCCATGCAGGCCCTGTTTAGCATGGATATGAGCTGTGCCTTTTCACAGGAGGCACTGGTCGACTATTGCCGGTGCTTTCCGCCGGACAAACGCTTGAACGCCTTTTTCGAGCATCTGGTCAAAGGCGTGCTTGCCCATAGAGACCGTATCGACAAACTCATCGAGGCCTATTCCAGCAACTGGAAGATGCGCCGCATGGCCTGTGTGGACCGGAACATATTGCGTATCGCCGTATTTGAGCTAATATACTGCGCCGATATACCCGCCAAGGTTTCCATCAACGAAGCCATTGATATTGGGAAACGATTCGGCTCCCCTGAATCAGGCTCTTTCATCAACGGCATCCTGGATAGCATTCGCATCGCCATCACCATGGGACAGGTTCAAACGATTTGTACGCCCCCACCCGTTAATGACGAAACGCATCGTGTTGTCAACGACGCATGAAGCTGTTGGTGCAACAGAAAGGATAAACGATATGATCATCAATGCCATTGCAGTCGGCCCATTGCAAGCCAACTGCTTCATCCTGGGATGTAAACAGACACGCGAAGCAGCGGTGATCGATCCGGGTGGAGATGCGGATCAGATTCTCCTGGCCCTGGCCAAGGATCGACTGACATTAAAGGCCATCATCAACACCCACGGCCACTTTGATCATATCAGCGCCAATCGTGCGCTCAAAGCGGCCACTGGCGCCGATATCATGGTTCACCCCAAGGATGCGCCCATGCTGGCCGAGGTTTCCAGCAGCGCCGCCCAGTGGGGGATGAAATCCGAAGATTCCCCTGCCCCCGATCGGCTGCTGGACGATGGGGACACCGTTACGGTGGGCCACATCGTCCTTGAGGTGCGCCACACCCCTGGGCATACGCCGGGAGGCATATCGCTATACACGGACAAGGTGGTTTTTGTCGGCGACACCCTTTTTGCCGGCTCCATCGGTCGCACGGACTTTCCGGGCGGTGATTTCAATACTTTGATTCGCAGCATTCAGACCAAGCTTTTCACCCTGCCCGATGATGTGACCGTCTATACCGGTCACATGCAACCGACCACCATCGGCAGGGAAAAACGTTCAAATCCGTTTTGTCGAATGTAATGGACAAGGTTCGTGTCGTTAGGTAAAATACTTCATACTTACCCATTCGATACGAACACAAGCTACCCAACATAGGGGGAGTGGCTTACCCCTTTGCTGCCTCCGCTCATTTTTCCGGCAGCCGTGTTTGGTTGCATAACCATCTAAAATATAAACACAAAAAAAGCATACAACCAAAAACAACAGGCCGCTATACGGTTCCGGCATACCATTTGCTGTACAGACTCGTGGAGAACACTTGATGAGATGATGAAAGTGCTTGCTACCCATTGAAATGAACCTCTACGACAGGAATGGAATGAATATGAAAAAGTATGCAAAGCTGGCGACACTTTTGGTTTCAGTACTGCTGATCACAGCAGGTTCCACGATGGCCATGCCGTTTAGTTCGAGCGGCTTCGTCAATCCCAATTTCAACAATTCATGGAATGCGGCCGACCTGACCGGCACCGCCAGGTTCAAATTCACCATTGACGAAGACTGGCCCCAAGTCACTTCGGTGTATATTGAATTTGAAAACGATATCTTTAACTTGGATGAATTGGGCGTATCGGATTTTACGGTTCAAAATCCTGGTGGCTGGTCGACCAGCATTTTCGCGAGTTCGATCGGATACGCGTTTTCTGTAAGCTCTCCGAGCACGGCCGGTGCGATAGCGACCGCAGCCAATGATCCGATTATCATTGACGTGGCGTTCACCTTGCGCGACGCGGCGATGTTCAACCAGGCTGAAGAGGAAATACCCGACGGAGGGGGATGGGCCTGGGACGAAGGACAGGCATGGGGACTGGCGTATACACTCAGAGGCCCCATATGCCTTAATG
>JABDRH010000056.1 GCA_013041835.1 Desulfatitalea sp.
CTCTTCAAACAGCTTCAGGTTCACGTGCGCTTCGGGAAAAAGCAGATAGACCAAAAACCGGTTGCCGTTGGGGGCCGGGCAAAGGCCTCTGAAATCACTGATGGAAATCTGTGCCCGCATGTGGGTGTGCGCTTTGAGGGCGATTTCGTAAGCTTGGTTGTCCGCCACGGCCTCGTCACTGCGCCGGCGTACCGTCGAATCGGCCATCACCTGTTCAATGGGTACGGAAAGCAACAATCCCACCAGTCGATCACAATACGCCGCATCGGACGGGCGTTGGGTGGCGATGGTCATGGACAGCAGTATATAGGGATAACGATCAGGATGTTTGATTTCATCCAGCGTCAACTGGGCGGCATCGATCTTGTCGGCCTGCTGAACCATGCTTTGAAAGTCTTGGTCCAGTTCCGCCTTATAATATTCATAAACCAGTCCGGCAGCAGATGGCGCAATGCGGAACAAGCCCTGGAAGGGTTGCTCAATCGCGTTGCTCACATGATGGTCGAACCATAAGGCCACCCGACCCGGCCACGGCAGGTTGGCCACCACGTCCTGATCGCCGACCGGGACTTCACCGCGTTGTATCTGATTGGGCTGCGCCCATACCACGGGGATGTCATGGCCCAATGCCGCCTTGAGCAAAACAGCACACACCACGCCATCAAAATCCGGCCGTGTGATGATTCTTTGTTGCATTCGTCGTCAACCTTTAACACGAAAAGCAGGACGGCTTGCGCGGGTGTTCGAATATATGCCTACAGAGGTCTGCCATTGGGTCCGAATTTGGACTCGATCTGGCCGCTGCCGTTGATTAAAAAAAGCAAAAAGCCCTCTTTTTCCGCATATCTCGTCAAATCTTCAAACAGGATAGCCTGGGCTTCGGGGGGCTTGCCGGGGACTGTGGTCAGGCGTACGACACCTTTTACAGCCGTTTCCCGATCTTCGAAAAAGGGTATAAAATCGATGTCTTTGGTTGATTCGTGCTGTCCCACGATGGTGTCATTCTGAACAACCACATATACCCATGTGTCCGGGTCGAGCGATGGAGGCATTTTTTTTACCTTTTATTGATTGGACAATACCAATTGTTATAGGAAAGCCGCCACCCGCTGTCAAGCTGAGTAAATTGGGCTTTACATTAAAATCGACTGGGTTATATTGAGCGCCAAAAAGCAAGTTGCATTGTTGCCAGGAGGCTGCCGTGAATTCAGATTTCAGCATACCAGAAGAGTTTCAATCATCATTTCAACGACTCATGCCGCACATGGTGGCCGGCTTACGCAGGGATCCGCAAAGCCTGGACGCGGTGCTGCTCTTTCTTAAACTCGGCGGGGAACGCCTGGCCAGAATCGCCATAGAGGCCTACAATCAGACCATTCGCCTCGAAAACGCCAAAATCCAGAAACAAAGGCTTGAAGCAGCCTTGCTCGCCGCGAAATCGGACGAAACAGAGGATGAGAACGGCGATGAGGATGAAAACGGCGACGAGGATGAGGACGAGGACGAAGGTGTGCACAAGAACAACCAAGCGAATGGACAAGACCCGGAAGAGGACGACGACGATTCGGATGACGCTTTCTAGTTTTGTGCCCCATGGCCGCCCTTTTTGCCCATCTTACACTTGATCAAGCCCGCACTTACAGCCTGGTTTTGTCTTCTGCCGGTATTGTCCATCATACGGCACGCCAAGGCGTGCGGTGGTCCATCTTTGTGTCCCATGCGCTCAGAGGACCGGCCCAGAAGGCCGTGGCCGCTTACCTGGCGGAAAACAGCCCACCGGAACCTGCACCGCCGCTGCCGGAGATATTGCCCTGGCGTACCCATTCGGCCTTGTATGTCATCCTCATTCTTTGGGTGATTCATATCGCCATAGGACCAGAGGCGTCTCAGCGCCACTTTTTTACCGCTTTCGGCGCTGATGCGGGGCAAATCATGGACGGCCAGCTTTTCCGGTGCGTCACGGCCTTGTTGCTGCACGGTGACGATGCCCACCTGATGGCCAACACGGTTTTCATGTTATTGTTCGGCACTTATACTGCGGCCGTTTTCGGCTGGGGAGTGGGATGGCTCTTGATACTGACGGCAGGGGCACAGGGCAATCTCATGGCGGCATGGTGGTATAAAAGCCTTCACCTGAGCGTGGGGGCCTCCACGGCGGTATTTGCCGCCCTGGGGCTTTGCGCAGCCGCCACGGCCTGGCGACGCATGCGCCGCCGAACGGGCCGATGGCGCATTTGGCTGCCTCTGGCCGGCGGCTTGGGACTGGTGGGGTGGCTGGGCACCTCACCTCGCGCCGATCTCATCGCCCATGTGGCTGGTTTTGTCACGGGAATAGTATACGGCGGACTGTATTTCGCCGCCGTTGGCCGAATTTTGCGGTGGCCCGCGCAAACATCGGCCGCTGTTGTGGCGGTGGCCATCGTCCTGGCAAGCGTGTTGTGGGGGGCTACCGTGGCGCCCCAAGGGGTTGGTGGCAATCCGCATGTCATTTGCGGCGCCCGGGTCCTCAATCCAGCGGAAATGGTGTCAGGCTCTCGAAGCCATCCTCGGTCACCAGAATCGTCTGTTCGAACTGGGCCGATAAGGAGCGGTCTTGGGTCACCGCCGTCCATTGATCATCTAAAATATCCAGCTCGTAGCTTCCCAGGTTGATCATGGGTTCGATGGTGAACACCATGCCCGGCACCAGGCGCACGCCCTCTCCGCGTTGGCCGAAGTGCGGGATCTGGGGCGGTTCGTGGAATTCGAACCCCACGCCGTGTCCCACAAAATCACGCACCACGGAGCATCCCTGTTGCTCGGCATAGGTCTGGATGGCCCAACCGATATCGCCAACGCTGTTGCCCGGTTTCACCATCCGCATGCCCTCGTGCAGGCTGCAGCGCGCGGTAGAGACGATCTTTTGTGCATCCGCGGACGGCATACCCATAAAGAAGGTCTTGTTGGCGTCGGCATAGTAGCCGTCCAAAATGGTGGTGACGTCGACATTGACAATATCCCCATCTTTAAGCACCCGCTCGCCGGGAATGCCGTGGCAGATCACCTCGTTGATGGAGACACACGTGCTCTTGGGAAATCCGCGATAATTGAGCGGCGCCGGCACGCCGTTGTGTCGCAAGGTATACTCATGTACCCAGGTGTTGACGGTATCGGTGGTGATGCCCGCCACCAGGCGCTCTTCCACCCAATCGAGGGTGTCCAGCACCAAGCGCCCCGCCTTGCGGATGCCAGCCACATCGGCTGCTGATTTTAACCTGATTTTAGGTTTCTGGGGGTGGATGCGGGGAGGCCCCGGATCCCCCTTGCTCAGACAGCAGCGTTTGTATTTGCGCCCGCTGCCGCACGGGCAAGGGTCATTGCGGCCGATCTTGACGCCTCTTATAGGTTGATTCACACGCAAGGTACACCTTTCGACCCCCCACCGGCGGGGAGCACTGATGGTCAATCGGTGGATGAGCACGGTCTCATCCGCGAATAGCCAGTGTGGCACCAAATGCCTGCCAAAGGATCTATAACCAATCGCAAGGTTGTGTCAAACGCTGATTATTCTTATGGTGATTTTGGTTTTTTCGGCGGACAGGTTGTTGGGCGGTCATTTGACCGAATGTTGCATAAAACGATTGCCTGCATTGACCCATTTCCTTCCGGCTGCCGGCTTTTATCTTGCCATTAACAACCCTCCTTTGATAAAAAGAATTATAAAATCACTAAAAGAGGGGGCAAAATGGGAGTGATTACAATTTCAAGGGGCTCATATAGCAAGGGAAAAGAGATTGCGGAAAAGCTTTCCGGTATATTAAAATATGAATGTTTCTCAAGGGATGTTTTGTTGGAAGCTTCAGCACATTTTAATATTCCTGAGCTGAAGCTCGTTCGTGCAATCCATGATGCTCCTTCCTTTCTTGAGCATTTTGGACATCGGAGCGAAAAGTATATAATCTATATTCGTGAAGCATTCTTAGAGCATATACAAAAAGACAATGTGGTTTATCATGGCTTGGCAGGCCAGTTTTTTATCAAAGATATTCCAAATGTACTAAAAGTTCGAATAGTCGCAAATATCGAAGATAGAGTAAAAGAGGAAATGAAGCGCGAACATGTTTCTGAAAAAGAGGCTCACCGCCTTCTGTCTAAAGATGATGAAGAAAGAAGAAAATGGAGTATGAGCCTTTATGGAATTGATACCAAAGACCCAAGCCTCTACGACGTTGTTTTGCACATCGATAACCTGAAGGTGGATGACGCAGTTGATATTCTAAGCGGTATCGCCAAGCGGCCCTGTTTTCAGACCACCAATGAATCCAGGGCGATGATCAATGACGCTTACCTGGCTGCCAAGGCAGGTTCAATTATCTATGGTAAAATCCCCGCTGCCGAGGTCACCTGCAAAAACAGCATTGTCTATATCAATATCGACACAACGTTGTCCCTAGAAAAAGAACTGACCGACAAGGTTAATAATCTCCTAAAGGATTTAGACGAAGCAAAAGAAGTTAGAGTGAAAATCATTCCATTTGAAACAGGTTGATATTGATCTGCAACTTTCGTTACAATCTAATTGCGGGCGTGGCGGCTCAAGGGCGGCAAATCGAGTCTGAAGCTATGGTGCATGGATTTCGGATTTCAGTTTGACCCCCAAAAGCGGCGATTCATCCCCTATATTTGCATTTTACATTTTTTTTTATGGTGTTGAATGGGTAAAATGAGAGCCTGTATTTAAGGACGCACCCGTTTGATTTTTGAACAAGCCTGCAAAAATGATAAAAGTTAGCAAACCAAGGGTGCATGGATTCATATGGGGATAGCACGGAAAACCACTCGTTTTAAAAAACGAATCTATCTATTCTACCTTTTTGTTGTCGCCATTTCGCCTTTTTTGGTCTCGTCTATTTTCCATATGGTTGCGTTATACCTTTCCGGAGACCTGGCCTGGCATTTTGTCAATGAACAGGACCTTGGCAAGGATGTCACCGCGCAGATCGTGCTGGACGGTCAAAAGGATGATCAGCTCCGGTTTCAGGGCACCGACCCTTTAGATTCTTTCGAAACCGAGGATCGCATGGTTTATCCTCTGCAGGAAGTGGAATATCGGCCCGTGACACC
>JABDRH010000226.1 GCA_013041835.1 Desulfatitalea sp.
CCGTGACCTCAAGGAGACAGCCTTGAATCTGAATTTGCGTTCATTACCGGTCGCCGAGGATCGCCTCCGGCTGGTAGTGGACAACGGCGACAATCAACCAATCCGGATCATCAAAATCAGTGCCACCTATGCCGCCCCCACCTACTACTTTCTGGCTCACCAGGCTGGCGAATTCTGGGTCTACGGCGGCAATCCCCAAGTCGCCAATCCCCGATACGACCTATCCCTGGTGCAAAGCGAACTGTTGGCCGAACTACCCCGCGAAGTCAAGATGGGCGACCCCGTGTGCTTGCGCCGACCGGGTTGGAAAGCCCAGCTCGATGCCGCCTTCGTTGACAGCGGCTGGGGGCTGTATGTCGTATTGATGCTGGTGACCCTGGTGCTGATCGGGGTGATCTTCAAGCTGTTTCCCAAGGGAACCGAGGCCGGGGAGGCGTAGACCGAAAGATATAATGTCACATACTGGTGACTTCCAGCTTTCGAATCAAGTCAGCGGGTGGTGTTAAAACCAAGCCCGAATTTCCATTACAGTTTGATCTTTACCTTTGTATTGCACTACCTTCCATGTTGACCAGCCCATGGGTTCGTAGATAATAGGAAGTGTTCCCGAGGTATAGAGATAGAGAATATCAAATCCTGGTTCAGTGGCTTGATCCATGGTTACTCGAACAAGGGTTGGAGATTTGTTGCCGATTTATACCAAGTCATAGATGTGGTACGAATCGGTATCAAGCCTCCCCGGTATAGTGTAATGAGTTGTAATGGCGTTTTTAAAACTTGTTGGTATAGTCATATAAAAGCATGTTGCCACATAATGCTCTCATGGGATCTACTTTTAGAAGTATAAAATCTTGTTTTAATATTATTCTGATTCTTCTATCAAAAGATAAATTATTCAACCTTGTAAAAAGGAGAATAGAGAGTGATTATCAAAAAACCGCCATAGTAGGAATTTTAATCCAGTCAAAATAGATAATTGAAAAAATAAAATAATATAAGGAGAAGGAGAAGGAAAAATGAAAATTACTTCAACTCATAATTCTATGTATACGATCATTGTCTCGATTTTGATGGTGCTTTCAATTTTCGTTAATTTTGGTGATGCAGAAAATACTTCTTTTTGGCCAGCTAATTGCGAAGAGGTCTTGGAAAATAATCCCAATGCTTTCGATGGAGAACATACATTGTATATTAACAATGACCCACAGCAAGCATGGAGCGCCTACTGTCAGGATATGCAGGGTACGCCAAAAGAATATTTAACACTCCAAAATACCTGCGAAGGGCAGAATTACTCATTGTATGCGGCTGGCGGAGCAAGGCAAGGTTCAGACGTAGTTACAAAATTTATTAAAGTGAGAATAGACCCTGAAACGCTTGAAATAATTAATGAAGACAAATCTTTTGCTGTGTCTAGTGGGAAAGTTGTGTGGCCAAGCGGTTCTATCACTTCACGCAAATATGGATCGGCTGGGGACTGTGTCGGCATTGATTCAAATTTGGGTTCTGCGAATATTGACCTAAGAGGAACACCCTTTAAAATAAAAAGGAGTGGTGGTGAACAGTTTCTTGTGAGTGGATATATGGCTGCTGGTGATATCATGTACCTTCACGATGATCAGGTCGTCAACTTAACCGGTGGTGGGTATTGTGGAGTAAATCAGGCAGGTACCTGGCCGGATCCACAGAATATAAAACTTGAATATATCGCTCCGTGATAATTGCGGCACACTTTTATGGCCCAGTGGAAGCGAAGCTGTTATAGAGGTAAGGTTGGCCGTTCAGAGCACGCTCTCTTCCACATTCCGGGCTTGGTTCTAACTTCGCCCACTCTTGGCATTAGCCAATCTATGATTTGAAAGATCCCGTTGATATAATTTCACATACTGGTGCCTTGGAGCTTTCGAATCAAGTCAGTGGGCGATGTTAGAACCAAGCCCCACATTCCCAATCTTGGCGCTCCTAATTATGCTTGAACATAAAGGATCCAAATTTATCAGAACGGAATATTATTAAAGCCGGATAAGGGATATAAAAAGGTATCATTTTGCTTAAACAACCACCAATCCGGAAATTCATGTCGTGTTCTGGGTTGCAGTCCGCACACACCTTCCCCGATGGTAGCTTACATCTGTTCTGCCACGGATATGGTCCGGTCTCCCAGCATATGGACATAGCTGCCCATTTCGTTGTCGTACCAGCCGTAGACCACCGCTTGGGTCACCTGGGGGCGGACGTAGGTGTCCGGCATCGCGTCCAGTACGTCGGCCGGGATGCCGGGTACTTTTTTCAGGTCGATGGCCAGCTCGGCGGTGCGGGTGTGGGTTTCGTGTCCCTCGATGATGGCAGCCGCCCGGGGGGTGCCGATGATGTCCACCGAGACGTTTTGCTGTTGCGAAAAGTGCAGGTAGCCATGGGGATCGTCGGCCGCGGTCCGGGCGTAGACGGCGTTGACGGCCTCGCGGGTAACGGCGCGGCCATCGGGGTTTTCCTGAATGCTCAGCACGAGGATGATGAGCGATCCGGTGCTGGTGGGGATGCGCACCGATTCGGCGATGAAGCCGATGCTCTTCATTTCTGGGATCACCAAGGCCAGGGCCGCGGCGGCGCCGGTGGTGGTGAGGATGATATTGTTCATGATGCTGCGGTTTTTGCGCAGATCGGTCTTTCCGGCCTGGGGCAGGCGGTCGAGCACCTGCTGGGAGCCGGTGGCGGCGTGCACCGTGGCCATGGAGGCCGATAGGATGCGCTGGGCGCCATAGGCGTCCAGCAGCGGTTTGATCATGTGGGCCAAACAGGTGGTGGTGCAAGAGGCGTTGGAGATGAGCCGGTGACGCCTGGGATCGTACTGGCTTTCATTGATGCCCATCACCGTGGTCACGGCATCTTCGGGCATGGGGGTGGCCTTGGCCTTGATCTTAAATGGCGCCGAAGCGATGACCCGTTCGGCGCCGGCGGCCAGATGGCCGCGCAAGGCGCCCTTGTCATGATCGGCCGGCAGGGTGGGGTCTAGAAACCGGCCGGTGGTGTCTACAACCAGGCGGACGTTGTGCGTCCGCCAGTCGATGGCCGCCGGGTTGCGCTGGTTGCGCAGAAACCGAACGGTCACACCATTGACGCGCATGCTGCCGTCGGCTTCGTTGAGCGCTTCGACCACCGGCTGGGCATGGCAGCCGTGCAAAAAGGTGTGCAGCGCGCCGTAGGTTGAGTCGCGTTGAAGGTAGTGGGCGATGTCTTCCAGGCGGGTGCCGGCCTGGCGTCCGATGTTGATGGTGATGTCGGTGAAATCGTTTCGGGCCACATGGTGCCAAAGCGCCAATTTGCCGATGCGGCCGAATCCGTTGATGCCCAGGTGGATACGGTTGCTGCCGTTATTCATGCGATCTCCTTTTTTATCTTCGATGTTCCTTTATAGACGGATCCCTCGCGTCCGTCGATGCTGATGTGATCGCCCGCGCGTAGCGTCTGGTCGCCAAAAGTGACGATTCGCGTTCGTTCGTCGCAGATCATGTTGCCGCAGCCCACCACGCAGGTTTTGCCTAAACGGTGGGCCACAACGGCGGCATGGGAGGTGACCCCGCCCCGGGCGGTGAGCAGGCCGTCGGTGGCGAAGATCTCCTTGATATCGTCAGGCACCGTGTCGCTGCGCACCAGGATCAGATGGGTCTCCGGTTCCGTCCGGCGCCAATGCGCTACGTCTTGCAGGCTGAAAACCAGGCGGCCGGTCATGGCGCCGGCGCTGACACCGATGCCGTGGGCCAGTGTGATGCGCTCGCCCTTTGGGTCCGGATCGAAAGTGATCACTTGTTTGCGTTCGCGGATGGCCATGTCTCTGGTCTGAAGCAAATGCAGGTCTTGAGCCGAAGGGCTTTCAAAGGTGAACTCGATCTCCTGGGGGCTCCAGCCGCGGTTGGAGACCAGGTCCTGGGCCCACTGCACCAGGGTTTGGTAGATGACCGGGTAGTGAGTTTCCAAGGTAATATCCGTATCGCGCATTTCGATCTCCTGCTGCTTCAGGGAGACGGGCAGCGTCTGCACCAAGCCGGCCACGACGTCTTCGCCCTGGTTGCCCACGGTGAAGTCGCCCCATAGGCTCAGGCTTTCATCCGACCAGCGCGGGTTGTGGGTGAAGATGACGCCGGCGCCGGCGTCCTGGGATAGGTTGCCGAAGACCATGGATTGAACGGTGATGGCCGTACCCCAATCGTCGGAGATGCCCATGATCCGGCGGTAGGTTTTGGCCTTGTCCGACTGCCAGGAGTCGAGCACGCTGCCAATGGTGTCGTGCAGTTGCTCGATCGGATCTTCGGGCACGCGATGCCCTGCTTGGATGATGCGCTCCTTATAGCTGGTGGCCAGCGCACGCATGTGGTCGCCGCTGAATTCTTTTTTAAGTGGAATGCCCAGCCGTTTTTTGTGGTCGCCGATGATGGCGTCGAAATCGTCCCGGCTCAGGCCCAGGGCCATGCCATAACATTGCAAAAAGCGGCGGTAGCTGTCCCAGGCAAACCAGGGATTGCTGCTGCCGATGGCCAGGCCCTCGGCAATCTTTTCATTCATGCCCACGTTGAGAAAGGAGTCCATCATGCCGGGTTGGGAGATGGACGAGCCGCTGCGAACCGAAATTAACAGCGGCTTGGCCGGATCGCCGAAGCGTTTTCCCGTGGCCTTTTCCAGAAAGCGGATGTTGTGGGCTACCTGCTCCTTGAAATTCTCCTGGGCCGGTGGGTAGGATTCGATGATCTCACGGCAGCGGAAGACTTCCGTGGTGATGATGAAGCCGGGTGGCACGGGCAACCCCAGATTATGCAGTTTGACCAGATTGAGCCCCTTGTTTCCCAGAAAGATGATCCCTCCGGCATCCTGGTTGTGCCCATGGATTGGGGTGATGGCCCGCTCCGGGTCGTAGTTGAGCAACCGGCGCAGCTTGTCGGTGGGCAATTGACTGGATTGGTGAAACAAGGTGTTGAGGATGCGGCTGAGAAACAGGTCCAGTTGCTGCAGTCCCAGGGAGGTGGCCAGGCGGTCGCGGAAAAAGATCTCCGAGGTGCGATGGCAGATGCGCTCTTTGTCTTCGTCGAGCTGGCAGTCCTGGGGTAGATACTTGGGCAGGATGTTGTCCACCGGCACCGTGTTTAGAATTCGCGTGAGATGCTCGCCATGGATGTTGTTGTAGTGGTCGTTGATGACGTTGTTGACGGCCTGAGCAAAGCCTTTGAAGATATCCAGGTACTGGGTGAAGCTGAAGCCGCGGATTTCCAATGAACGGCTGAGCAGATCCAGGCCGCTTTCCAACTCGGCCGAGGCAATGCCGTCGGTGCGTAAGGCCCGATCGAAGAGCCGCAGCCGGTCGTGAATCTGGTGGCAGGTGGCTTTGGTGATAAAGCTCAGATCGATGGTGTTGATCAACTCTTCGAACAACACGTTGATCAGCGCCTCGATGCGCAGCGTGAGCCCCATGGCGTCGAATTTGAGTTCGTGGTAACTGCCGTACATGGAAGGGATGTCCACCGTGAAATGCCGTTTTTTATAAATATCCTCTCGGATTTCAAAGTGGTCGGGCGTCAGGATGATGGACTTGAGCAGGTTCAGGTAGTCGATCAAATTGCTGATTTTCGCCTTGAGGTCCTTTTCTTCCAGGGTGGCCATGAGCTGATGCAGCTTTGGAAAAGCATCGGCGGACAACTGGGTCGCGTATTGTCTCAGGTGCTTGAAGTCCAGGTTGTACTTGCAGTTCAGCTGTTTGAAGAATTCACTGAAAAGCACCACCCGTTGGCGATCGATGTCGGTCACATCCGGTACGTGTTGCACCATCCGCTGCATTTGTTTCGCCTCCGTGTCGATGAACAGATCGGGCAGTTTGACGTTCGATGACGTGGCCAGGGATTTGACGATGTGGTTCACACCGTTGACATAGGGACCGTCAGTATCGATTAAGGCAAAGATGTTGGGCGGCAAAAAGGCAGCCAATTTGGATTTGTCGCGAGTGGCCCAGAAGTGCAGCGTCCCTTCCATCAAGTTGAGAATGCGGTTGCTTCCCTCAACGTGGCTCTGCTTGCGTAAAAAGTGGATCAGTGGGTCCCGGCGGTGGCAGATTTCGTCGATGCGCGTGGAGATGTCGCGCAGTTCGCCTTCCGCGCCGATGTCGTTATAATACACCGGAAAGAGTCGGGTCAGTTGTTTGGTCAGGTTGTAGATGGGGACGATATCGCTGTTGAGCAGACGAGTGATATCCCGCCCGAACAGATCCGTATCGCGGATAAACACGCCGCTGACGGCCAGGTGGATGATCAGATTGGACATCAGCCGCACAGCCTTTTTGGGTTGCAGCTCCACCAACTCCATCCAGGCGCGGATATTTTGTATATGGGCCGGGTTCACCTGGATCTGCCAGTCGTTGCCCACGCCGCGGATTCGAGGCGCCTGAAAGCCCAGGTCGATGACGCCGTCAATGAAGGTGTCGATCAAATCGTCAGCGTTGGTCTGGAAAATGCCGTTGCCCAAGTTGACGATGCAGTTCAGGGCCGTGCCGGGATAGGTATGTACGCTGCTTTTGAGAATGGCAAAGGTTTTTTGAACCAGGTTGTCGATGTAATATGCGCTCTGGTTGGCGATAAGCCAGTTGAGGGTGCGGTTGATATCCCGCAGGGCATCCTCATGAATCAAGGCCAGCCCTTCAAGGTTCATACTATGGAATAAAAACAATACTTTCCACAAATTTCCAGGATTATCGCCGCCTGCTTCATGCAGCTTCCGGGGGAGCTGGCGGTAGGCCTGCACCATGTCGTCGTGGTCGGTCATCGCGCACAAGGATTGCAGCATTTGCAGGGTGGCCGGATTTTTGGTGTCGGTGATCCGCCTGAGATGCTGCTGCTGGGATTTCAGGGCGGCGTGGGATACCGCGTCAAAGAGCGATGAAGGCAGAAGGCTGTCCGTATCGGAGGGTTCGGCATCGTCCAACAGCCATTGATGTGGGTCGCGCTGGGCGAGCCAGTAGGCTGTCGAAGTCTCCACGGCGCGGATCATCAACCGGTTGATGGCTGTGTGCTCCCGCTGAGCGGCGCCGGGCAGATCGGCAAGGTCTCGTGCCAGGCGTTTAAGACTGTAGAAACTGCGCACAACCAGACGAAAGACGTCATCCGGCAGTCGGTGAATTTGCGTTAGGGTCTGATCGATCAGGGGGGCAAAGGCTGGATAGCGCCTATCTGCGCTTTTGACGATTTTTTGTAAAAACAAAATGAGGTTGTCCGCGGCATCCGCTTTTACCGCGTGGGGCGTCTCGGCGGCCATGGCCTGGATGAAGATCTCCAAAAGGCGGCCGGTCGCTTCGATGCCGCGGTCATGCGTTCGCATCAGGTGAAAGTAATCCAGGGCGTATCCCCGGGCGCCGGATACAATGAAGTACCAGTTTTTATATGGGTGGGACACCTCTTTGAGGAAGCTGTTCAGCCCTTCGAGCAAACCGTAGTAGCTTGCCATCACCGCCTGCAGGCAGTCGTACCGAGGATCGATGGCCACATCCACCTGGGTTTGGGCCAAATTGATTTCCAACGCTTTGGACTTGATCATCCATGCCTCCGCTTTGGGTTGCCGGACGGGGTGATCACGGATGGAAGAACAAGATGGGGGAAGCTTATCAGAGGGCAGGGGGGTTTTCAAGGTGGACGCCAGAATCGATCGCATAGGCTTTCCAAGGTCGGCGACTCGCCGCAATTTAGCCGAAAGCAGCGTGGCGCTACACGGTCGTACGTGTTGATAGGCACCCGTGTTCAACTCACCCAGATCCGGTCTATTGAAAACAATATAATCGCCAATAGACAAGATTTCAATTGCTGGCTATTGCAACTGCAAGGCTCCTGACATGTCCGATCCATCAGGCCTTCGTTCAATAGCTGAAACGGCGGTTAAAGAAAAAATCGATTTCTTGTAAACCGCTGTATGCTAATGGTTTGTGCGTTAAGTTAGAAAGTTGGGAGCGCTATTTCCGTCCCCATTTCGCATTTTTGGACGCCCCCCCCTTTCCCGCTTGACAGCCTTGGGCTTATCCGCCCGGCTGGGTTGAAGCATGTGTGGAAATTCGCCTTACAAAGTTCTCAAGAAGGCAACGATGTCCTGCTTTTCCTGGGCGGTTAACTGGAGCTGCTGCACAATATTGAAGTATTCCACCGTATCCTCAAGTGTGAAGCACCGCCCATCGTGCAGATAGGGCGGGGAGTCCTTGATGCCCCTCAAGGGAAATGTCTTGATAGGCCCATCATGAGCCATCATCATGCCATTGACTAACTCTTGTTTGTAGAAACGTTCGGCTTTAAGGTTGTGCATGCTGTTGTCGGTATAGTAGGGAGCGGGATGGCATGCATTGCACCGCGCTTTCCCGTTAAAGAGCGCTTCACCGCTGAGTTCGTTTGGGCTGGCCATGGTGCGGTCAAGTTCGCCATATATATTTAGCTTCGGAGCCGGCGGAAAATCAAGGATTGCTAAGAATTCCGCCATGAAATGCACTTGCGAGCCCCTTTCAAGGATGTTGACCCCCTTCTTGGCGGCCATACAAATATCTCCATCAAAATAAGCGGCGCGTTGCTCGAATTCCGTGAAGTCCTCCACTGTTTTCAGCGCGCGTTGCGAACCGAACAGCCGCTGGATGTTCACCCCCCGCAGGGAAGGCGTTTCAATAC
>JABDRH010000069.1 GCA_013041835.1 Desulfatitalea sp.
CACGGCCTCTTTTGAAAACAAAGAACTTGAGGCCGGATTAAGAGCCTTTCTCAGGCCGCTGAATCATGTGTTCATCTGGAAGCCCGCGCATGCTTTCGTTGTCGGCACGGTTGGCGGCTCCGGCCCCTACCGGCTAAGCGAAATCCAGGTGTTCAGGCCCGGCCAGCCGGGTCGTATGATATTCCTGGACGAGCGTCCCGACCCGGCAGCCCGGCAAGTGCCTGCGGAAACCGGATTTGAAACGCAGGATCGAGAAACCAAAATCATCATCAAAGGCAACCGGGTCTATGTGCCGGTGGTGATCGCTTACAACAGGCAGCAGGTGGCCACGACCCTCATTTTCGATACCGGTGCAGGCGATATCGTGTTGCACCACGACCTGGCCGACCGGTTGGGCATCAATGACGGCAAGCGGGCCAAAGGTCACGGTGTGGGCGGCATTGAAATCGACGCCCTGGTCACCCGGTTGAGCTCGGTTAAGGTGGGACCTTACGAGAAACAGAATCTGCGTGCCGCCGTGGTACAGTATCAGGGGCCGGAAGATACGCATTACAACGGGTTGTTGGGGATGAATTTCTTGCGAGGGATGAACTATAAGATCGACTTCGAGCGGTCAGTGATCCGTTGGGGCGCAGCAGATCAATCGCCAGAGCCCTAATGCCCGCGCTTTTTCGAATGGTGACGGCCTTTTTTGGAAATATTGATTTTTAAACAATGGTGCCTGGCAACACTGCCTAATGATTCTGCGCACCCATCAATGCCATTGCTTCGCGCACGATCTCCATGGCGCACGCCCGATCGCCTTCCCAGTCTAAACGCCCTTCATGGACGCAGAATCTTACACCACAGTCATATTTGTCGGCAACGCTGTTGAGAATCTTACGCCAGATTTCACTGTTCCATTTGATCGTATTGGTCGACATCATCTTCTCAGCCCCTTTTTCAGTATGCGTTCGTTTGAAGATATCTCATACAAGTTTTGTGCCAAGTTTTCCAGCGGGGGAGCAATGAAGACCTGGTAAGTTATGAAAGCCTAAATCAAATGCCATGCCCTCCATACTAACACATATTTGTCTTCTTTTGAAATATCTGCGACAAAAATGGATTTGCCGTTCCGGCGGTTGACCTCCTTTGACGGTTAAAGATATTATAACCTTTATGCCATAAAGCGGAAACAATGTTCATAACAAGTAACATATGGGGGTGCCTTTTGTGACACAATTGCCGGATGAAGAGGAAAAATTGGCAGCCCAGGCGCAAATGTTGGCCAATCGGGTCAAAAAACGTCACCGTCATTTATATAAACGCTTTGCCCGACAAGGCATCGATGTGTTTCGGTTGTACGACTGGGACATCCCCGAGATTCGTGCCGTAGTGGACTGGTATGCCGGCCATTTGGTGGTGGGTGAGTACATGCGGGATCAGTCATTTCCCGGATGGCTGCCGCGCATGGGTGCCGCGGTGGCCGAAATATTGGCGGTGCCGCTGGAACATCTGCATCTCAAGCGCAGGGTATACGGCAGACGCGCGGGGGAGCGACGCTATGAGCGCATCGATACCACCGACCGCACCATCGTGGTGTCGGAAAGGGATTTGAGGTTTTGCGTCAATCCATGGGATTATGTGGATACCGGTCTTTTCGGAGACCACCGCGACACGCGGCAGATGGTGCGCCGTTCGGCAACGGGCAAGACTTTTCTAAACCTGTTTTGCTACTCGGGCGCTTTCACCTGCTATGCGGCCTGGGGTGGTGCAATCGCCAGCGTCTCGGTGGACCGCTCGAAAAGCGCTATCCAGTGGGCAAAGCAAAATTTTGCATTGAACCGTATCGATACCCGGCAGCACCGGCTTGTTCAAACCCACGCCTACGATTATCTATCTGCTGCCAGCAACCGGGCACAGCGCTTCGACCTGGCTGTGGTGGACCCACCATCCTTTTACACCCGTGAAAATCGGTCGGATCACTTTGATGTCGCGCGGGACCATACCGAGCTCTTGAATGCGGTGGTGGTCGTGATGCGGCCGGGAGGCACAATCTACTTTTCGACCAACCACCAGGATTTCACACTGCATTCTAACGCCGTTGACGCTGCCCGTATCCAAGAGATCACAGACCAAACCATCCCCGAGGACTACCGTCACAAACGCAAGCAAATTCATCGCTGCTGGCGGCTGACCGTTTGACATTTCGCGGCCGTCCAAAAAAGATCGCTCTGCCTGATGTGACTTGGGGTTACTTTTCCCCGATCCGGGCGATCACCGCGGGCATTTGTTCCCGATCCTTAAAATCGTCCATGGCGGCTGAGGCATCATCCAGGGTGTAAAATCGACCGAAGCGAACCAGGTAGAAGGGGCGTTGATCCTCATCGCTGTATTGATGGACATAAGCGGGGTAACCACGCTGTTGCATATCCGCCATGGCTTTATTCGCAAAGGATTCGTTGCGGAAGGCGCCCATCTGGATGGTGAACCGCGCCTGGGATTCGTCCTCTTGGGCGTCGTCGGCTTGTTCTTGAACGTCTGTGTCCGGGGC
>JABDRH010000072.1 GCA_013041835.1 Desulfatitalea sp.
CAATTATTGTATGATGAGGCCTTAACGCCACAGACGAATTCAAATCCGGTGTAACTTGGCGGAATTATTTCTTTCCTTCACCCTGAAAAGTCGATTCATTCAATAGTGTCGACAATCGTATAACCAAATCCAAACAAAAAGATACCCACTACAGCAACACTCGCCTTTAAGATGTGGCATAGCTGCCGTTTCGGGTAGAAACAGGTGATCAGGAGCCCGGAGGCAAGGCACACGATTTGCTTGCATTTACCCCGAGGTGGGCTATAACTGACCTGATTTGTATGTGAGTATCGACGCCATGCTCGATAAAGGCGATTGCCGCGGTTGAAATGGGCTTGGCTGGCCGAAAAAGGTTCCAAACGGAAGGCAACCGCCACACACACACACACACCGTTGAAAACGCGGAGGTTTCGCAATGGAAAGCATCTTGTCCATCACCCCCATTCCTCTTCTGTCCCTGCTTATTGCTGTAATTCTATTGGTTTTGGCCATGTATTTTGCCCGGAACCCGTTTCACCGGTCAATGGCGTCGTGCGGACGTATTGTTTACAATGGGATGCGTCTGGCCGCGGCTGCGGTGAAATCGGCCGAAATGCGCTTGGCCCTTCGCAACCGTGAAGTCCTGTTGAATGCGGGCGTGGAAATGGCCGAACGGCGGATTGAAAGGGAGTTCGATCGCATCGGCTTCGCCGTGCAGCGTGATTTGGAAGGCTATCCCCAGGTACAGCGCAGACTCACTGAGGACCTGATGAAGCTTGAAGATGACTTGGAAAAGAGTTCGGCCATTCCTCAAGCGTTGCCCGATTGGGTCAAGGTCATCGACGCGATCGCCAATATCAAGCCCAGCGGGGACCGCATGGTGATCAACATGCTCGAAGAGATTCACCACACACTTGCCGAACAGCATAAAAACGCGTTGGAACGTCACCGACGCGATATGGGCGAACGGCATACTATCCTTAGCCGTATGCTGCCATTCTGGCGCGGGGTACAAAAAACGCTGGGGGCAGTGGAACGTACCATCAACCATCTCATCCAACGGTCGAAAAAAATTGATCATTACATGGCGGAGTATGAAAAGATCCAAAGCCATAAGGATATGGCCGTTCGCCAGCTCTCCTCCTCCTCTTTAACACAGTTTTTCATCTCCGGCGTTGTTCTGGCGGTGGCCGTGGTCGGGGCCATCATCAATTTCAATCTAGTCGCTTTGCCCATGTCCGAAATGGTCGGTGGCAACAGTTACATCGGCGATTTTCGCACCTCGGATGTGGCCGGAATGTTCATTGTCTGTCTGGAAATCGTGCTTGGATTCTTTGTTATGGACGCCTTGCGCATCACGCGTCTGTTTTCCATTATCGGCAGCATGGAAGATAATAAGCGCAAGGTGATCTTTTGGGTTCTTTTTGCTTTCTTGTTCATTCTTGCCCTGGTGGAATCCTCTCTGGCCTATATGCGCGACCAGATCGCAGCGGACATGGAGGCCTTGCGTCAATCCCTGGCAGGCATAGAAGGCAGCGAGGTGGCGTCGAGCAACATTCCCATGTATGGACAGATGATCATGGGATTTATACTGCCATTCATATTGACCTTCGTTGCTATTCCTTTCGAATCCTTTGTCTCTTCTTTTCGGACGGTCCTCGGCGTTGGTGCCAGTTGGCTGTTGCGTCTTGTCGCCTTCTTTCTCAGACTTGTCGGAAATATCGGGTTTTACGCCGCCCGGCTGGTTGTTAATCTATATGACCTGATTATCTTTCCAGCCTTTAAAGTGGAAAGTTTCTTGATGCAAAGGGGCGATAAAGATCGAAAAGAACATAGAAGAACGCCGTCGAATGGCGACCTTAAAGAAGATGCGGTGCAATTCACGAAGCCCATAAGCCAACAAAAGGAGGCAATTGAGTGAAGCACGTCTATTCCCTCATGATCGTGGCCGGCTTTTTTCTTGTCCTGGGATGTACAAAGGGGGGAGATAGATCCACCGGTGTTTATATGCTGCTGGATACTTCCGGTACTTATGCTGCGGAGTTGAACCACGCACAGTCGATTATTAATTTTCTTCTGGGAACGTTGCAGCCCGGTGATTCGCTGGCGGTCGGCAGGATCGATACAGGAAGTTTCAGCGAAAAGGATATCATTGCCAAGGTGCGTTTTGATCAACGCCCGTCTGTGGCCAACAACCAGAAACGATCGTTCCAGAAAAAAATAGATGCGTTCGTCAACAGGGTAAACGCCAGCAGTCATACCGATATTTCAGGGGGGCATCCTGCAGGCCGTTGAATTTTTGAACGAATCGGGCGCCGGCAAAAAGTATATCCTCATTTTTTCAGACCTGCAGGAAGACTTGGCGGATGGATATGTGCGCGATGTGCCGCTACAACTCGCAGGCTACGAGGTGATCGCGCTGTGGGTCACCAAGCTGCAAAAAGACATCCTCGATCCAAAAAACTATAAATCCCGTGTGGCGCAATGGCGCGCCAAGGTTGAAAATGGCGGCGGTAAGTGGGATATGATCAATGACTTGGACCGCCTTGAGAAAGTCTTTCCTTGATTGCGATGGCCGTGCCGTCTTTTTCGATTCTTTCCACGCGGACGGTGATCAGGTCGTTTTTCTTCAGGCCGGCTGATGGCAACCGCACCTGCACGTAGTTGTCGCTCAGACCCCGGGCGGATGGGTTTTCATCATCCGAGATGGATTCAATGAGCACCTTCAGCTCCTTGCCGATCATGGCATTGAGGAAAGCTGCGTGTTTTTCCCGGCCCAGATGGCGAAGGACGCGGCAGCGTGCTTTGGTAATCCGTTCAGGCACTTTCTTGTCGAGGTCGGCCGCCGGCGTGCCCGGTCGTGGAGAGTAGGGGAAAACATGCAGGTAGGAGACGGGAAGGCGCCGGACAAGCGCCACTGTGCGTTGGAAGGCCTTCTCCGTTTCACCTGGAAAACCGGCCATCACGTCCATTCCAATGGCCGCTTCGGGCAGGTGGCGGTGAACGAGGTGGATGGCCCGGGCGAAGAGGTCACGGGTATAAGGGCGGCCCATGCGCCGCAACAAGTCGTCGTCACCACTTTGCAAGGGGATGTGCAGGTGCCGGCACAATCGGCCGTGGCCGTTGGCGATCAAGCCGATGATGTGTTCGTCCACCTCCGTGGGTTCGATAGAGCTGAGGCGGATACGTTCGATGGATGGACATGCAAGAATACGGGACAGGAGTGTTCCAAGGTTCGTCGGTGGGTTTGCATCCAGGCCGAAGGCGCCTAAATGGATGCCGGTTAGAACGACTTCGCGGAATCCATCGATCGCCAGTCGTTCAAGGTGCATGAGAACATCCGCTACGGGCATGCTTCGGCTCCGTCCGCGGGCGTAGGGAACGATGCAGTACGTGCAGCGGGTGTTGCATCCATCCTGGATTTTTAAAAATGCGCGGGTTCTCGTCTCCATGGAGACCGCTGGCAAAGGGGCGAAGCGGCGTGCCTGATCAATCGGTTGATGAACCCATTTCGGCGATGCATGGCCATCGTCGTCCAGCATGACCAAATGTTTGGCAAGCGCCAGCTTGTCGGCATGGCCGATGATCAGATCCACCCCTTCGATGGCGCCGATGTCATTTGGCGCGGTTTGGGCGTAACACCCCGTTACTACGATTCGGGCATGGGGGTGATCGCGGCGGGCCTGTCGAATGGCCTGGCGAGATTGCATGGCCGCCCGGCCGGTGACGGTGCAGGAGTTGATGATTACAAGATCGGCGGCCGTCCCCGCGGGGG
>JABDRH010000078.1 GCA_013041835.1 Desulfatitalea sp.
CTGCTCTGGTAACATAGATAAAGACAGGAAGGATTGACCCATGAAGAATCCAATAGAGAAGGCCGTTATGACGTTTGTCTCCCAAAAAGGCAACGTTGCAATCACTGAGCTGAGCCTGGATACGGAAATATACGACTCCAATATTATTTCATCCTTGGCCATACTCGAACTGATCACCATGATCGAAGAAAGGTTTTCGATCTTTGTGGAACCCGAAGAGCTGACCGAGGACAACTTTTTCGATATCCGCACCATCGTGGATTTTATTTATTTCAAACAGAAAGGCCGGTGACGGGCCTTTTCACTCAGGAGCAAGCGCAATGGACCATGCTGATATGGCACGCGACATCCGTGAACTGATTGTGGACAGGGCCGCCAACCATGGCGGACCCTTTGCTTCCAGCCTGGGTGTAGTGGAGTTGACCCTCGCCATCATGGAGGTGTTTGATTTTGACAAAGATAAAATTGTGTTCGATATCGGGCACCAGTATCAAGCTTATAAGATTCTGACCGGAAGGCGGGAACGGTTCCACGAACTCGGTGTCAAGGGCGGATTGAGCCGGTATCCCGACATCAGGGAAAGTGCCTATGATTTTTTCACCACGGGGCATTCAGGCACATCCGTATCCGCCGCCCTTGGCTATGCACTTTCCGACCCCTCGGTTACCTCCCTTGCCGTGGTGGGGGACGGATCCTTGACATCCGGCCAGACATTCGAGGCATTGAACCACGCCGGTGCCTTGCAGCCCAAAAATCTTATCGTGATCATCAATCAGAACGGGTGGTCCATCGATGAGAATATCGGCGCGCTTTCCAACGGCCGAACCATGAGGCAATTTTCCGAGAGCCTTCAATTCAAATACCGTGGCATGTTCGACGGTCACGACACAAGCCTTCTGATCGAACAGCTTAAGGCCGCGCAAGAACTTGAAGGACCGGTCATCGTTCATGTGCAGACCACCAAGGGCAAGGGATACCGTCCCGCGGAGCAGGACCCGGTCAAATTTCACCATCCCTTTTTTCCCTTCGACAGGCAAACCGGTAAAACACACGCCATCGTGGAGGATTGGCATCAGGACGGCCTGTGGCTCCTGGACAGCTTTTCCAGCAAATGCGCAGCGCTCATCAGCCAATATCCCAACTTGTACTTTACCTCGCCGGCCTATCTTTTGGGGGGATTTCAGGTACTGGCCAAGGCTTATCCGGACAGGGTGATCGACACCGGCATATCCGAGCAACACTGCATGACCCTGTCCACGTCCTTAGGCCTTGCGGGCAACAAGGTCATCATGTCCATCGCCTCTTTTTTCCTGCCACGCTGCTACGACCAGATATTCGACCTTTGCATTCAAAACATCCCGATTGTGGTCTTTATCTGTTTTCCGGGGATACGACCGTCCAGTTGCGCCACCCATCAGGCCACTTTTGACATCAGCGCCTTGACGGCCATACCCAATATGACGCTCCTGCACCCTAAGGGCATCGATGAATTCCTCGACATGCTCGATTATGGCCTGGAAGCGCAAAGACCCGTTTTTATCCATGGCTCCTATGAAGACTGCATGGCGGGTGACACCTTTCCCGTCACCTATGGCAAGGCGGTTCGTCTGACCGAAGGGGACCAGCTTACGGTCGTGCCGGTGGGCGCCATGTTTAAAAGTGCATTTGAAATACACGACCATATCGACGGCGTGGAAATTGTCAATCCCCGATTTTTAAAGCCGTTTGATTTTGATTTGTTAGAGGAAAGCGTTAAAAAAACGGGAAAGCTCCTCATCATTGAGGACGGTATTCGACGGGGCGGCGTGGGAGAAGGCATCCTTGCTCGCTTGCAGGAAAAATCCATACGCTGCGAATCAATTCTGATGACGATACCGGACGCGTTCATTTCACCCGGGACCTGGGAAGAGATATTCAACGATACGGGCTTAACCCTCGATAAGGTGATTGCCGCCGCCGAACGACTTGTATACCGGAAAAATTGACCGCATAACACTGCATAACACCGCATAACATGGATTGCAGCGTTCATTGCCGAGCTCTTGGCCGTGCAGTTCGTCGTGGGTGCGGCGGCCCTTGACATGCAATCGCATATTCGGCATAATTTGCTTTCGATAATAAACTTGCTATTCTATTTTTGTTTTTCAAACGATTGTTTTCTAATCGAAAGAGGAGCATTCCATGAAGCAAATAGCCAAGGTAATGGTTTGGTTTTCTTATTTTCTTTTGCCTGATCAACTCTGTACAGTTTTGGAAGCTGCAGAACTTGAAGATAAAAAGAAAAGCCCCGGCGCGGTCATAAAAATGCTGCAGGAAGGAAACAAACGCTTTTACACCGGGAAAGCAATGTATCCGCATACCAATGCCAGCCGTCTTGAGTTGGCGGGAAAAGCGGATCAAGGAAAATATGCCTATGCCACCGTCATAAGCTGTTCCGACTCGCGGGTGCCTGTCGAATTAATATTCGATGCCGGTGTAATGGATCTATTCGTCATTCGAGTTGTGGGAAATGTTTGTGATACCGATGAAGTTGGTTCCATTGAGTACGGACTTGCCCATGTCAATACACCTGTCCTGGTTGTTCTGGGTCATACCCAATGTGGTGCGGTAACCACCGTAACACATGAGGTGCATGGTGAAGGGCAAGCGCTTGAAAGAAACATCCCAGCCACGGTTGACAATATCATTCCGGCTGTCAAGACGGCGATGAAAAAACATAAGGAACTGCACGGCAAGGATATTATCCCGCACGCGATACAAGAAAATGTCTGGCAAAGCATTAATGACCTGTTTATGAAAAGTCCGGCCGTACGAAACATCGTCAAAGCGGGCAAAGCCAAGGTTGTTGGCGCAATCTATGACGTTGGAACAGGAAAGGTAAATTGGCTTCCACATGAGAAGGTTGATGAAATACTCAATACTGTTGAAGCCTCTCCTGACAAGGAAACCAAGCCGTTTGCCGACAAATAGCTCTGGTTTTTTGGCTTGGGGCAGGTAAAAACAGCTTCCTATACCTGCGGTTTTGAGCCTTCAGATCGAACCGGGCCGACCCCAAGCCCGCGCGCCTAAAATCCGAATTTAGTATTCAAGCCCTTTGCTTCGTTTCCATATCCAAAGCCCAAAGCCTTCTTTGAATTTGGTAGGTGTTTACCACAAGGGCAACTAAGCACAGGGTGACAACAAGCGGTAAAAGGACATGAAACATACTTGTTCCAAACAGGATAATAAAGGTGTTGATTAGAATCAGGCCGCACCTGAATTCTGTAGGGCCAAGCCCATACCGATATATTTCGAAATCATTGGTGGCGGCAAATGATAGAAAAGAGTTAACCATAAAACACCCAACGATTACCAATAGACCGAAATACCAAATCTGCAAACCCGGCGGAGAAATCATATAGCCCACGAAAACCAAGGAACATAGGAATATAAAGTCTAGGAAGTGATCCATATAAAAGCCCCACTTGACCAAGCCGGTTTTTCTTTGTCGTCCGAGCTCTCCGTCAAAAAGGTCTGTCAGGTATTGCAAGACAATTAGGAGAGAAACCCACCAAAGAAGAGAAAGATCGTTCCGTATGAAAAAAGCCAGGATTATGTTTCCAAGGCTCCATGCGGCAGTCATCAATGTGAGATGATATGTCTCGATACAGTTTGGAATTTTGGGAACAGCCCAATATTTCAACCTGTTTTCAGGGTTTGTCAGCAGTGATTTTCCAATCTTGGTATCTCCGGCAAAAGCATTGTTTTTGTTGGTCATTTTTGTTGTCTCATTGGAATTAAAAGATCAATAGTTATCGGTTAGCGTGTCTAAAAATGCGATGATGTCGTCGATCTGAGACTCGGAAAGCCTCAGCCCTCCCACTGCCGGAGTAACATTTTCACTCACATCCGCTGTATAACCGGACCGATCGTTTATGAACGAGACCATGTCATATAACGTGGGGAAAACGCCATTGTGACTGTAAGGGGCGGTTACGGCGACGTTGCGCAGGGTGGGAATCTTGAACTTGCCGTTCTGGTCGGGGTCATTTAGATGTGCGCCCAGGCCCAGGTCAGGGGATGGCACGCTGAGATTGGCCGGCACGCCGATATTTTCGTATCGATAGGTGGTGAACAGGGCGGGGC
>JABDRH010000083.1 GCA_013041835.1 Desulfatitalea sp.
GGTGTAAGCTTCCAGCGGATTGGACTTTTTCTTTTCCTTATCGGTTTCCGTTTCGGTCTTGCCGAATCCGATCTGGTCGCCGGGCAATTGGTCCGATGGTATTTCATGGGAGATGTAATTGAGCACATCCAGGCGAGTGATCCCTTCTTGGTTGAGAAAAAAGGCGGCGTGGGAATCCTTCTCCATGAAGATGGAGGCCAGTATGTCGCTCACGGCGACTTCGGATTTTTCAGCTGAGCGCACATGATTCACGGCACGTTGTATCACCCGCTGAAACCCGATGGTCTGCTGCAGAACATACTCGCTACCCTCCGGAATCACTTCCATTTTCTCCTTGAAAAAATTTTCCAAGGCATGCTTGAGATGTTCGATATCGCCACCGCAGCCGCTAACAATTTCCACCCCATTGCTGTCATGAAGGATGGCAAACAGTATATGTTCGATGCCCACATATTCATGCCGACGGCGCTTGGCTTCTCTAACCGCGAATCCCAATGTTACGCTCAATTCCTTGCTTATCATGGCCTCACTCTCTCTCCATGGTGCATTTTAGGGGATGCCCGTTTTGACGCGCTAACAGCATCACAGCCTGAACCTTTGTTTCAGCAATTTCATAACTGTAAACACCACAAAGTCCGACACCGCGTTTATGGACATTTAACATGATCCGTGTCGCCGCTTCCACGGACTTATGAAAAACCTTAATGAGTACATGTACAACAAACTCCATGGTCGTATAATCATCATTGTGCAGCAGGACCTTGTACATGCTGGGCTCATTGACATTCTGCCTGGTCCTGGTATCAATATCTCCAATTGTTTCAGGCAAATAGTTGCTCATAACGACTTGACAACAAACCCGGTTACGCGAGTACCTTCAATTGATTAGGATTATAAGCATCTGGTTCTGTCTTTGTAAAGGGGGTTACTGATGCATGTGCTGCCTGCTTTGCTTTCAACCGCCTCCTCAGAAATCATATCGCCTTTTTGGCAGGGTTCTTTAGGCGCATGCCTACAAATCAGTTAGGGGCTCGCACAAAAACAGATCCATATGCACCAAATCTTAAAGCACGATGATGTCTGGTACCATTTGATTGTCGTTGAGGTAAATCTTTCCGATGCTCGGCGGGCTGCCATGGCGGCCCCGACTTGCCGACCCGGGGTTAAAGTAGAGTACCCCATTGCGCATGGTATTATCGGGTTGATGGGTATGTCCGCTTATGACGGCATGCATTCCGGCGGAAACGGGATCCAGGTCGATGCACATCAGGTCATGCAATACAAAGAAAATGAACGGATCGATGGTGACCAAGGTCTCTAAAGGAAGGGCGGTAGCCCATGCCGCCGCATCCGTATTTCCGCGAACGGCCGTAAGCGGGGCGATACGCGCCAAATCGGTTACGATCTGCGGATCACCAATATCACCGGCGTGGATGATATAGTCCACATCCTGTAAGGCGTGAATGACGTTATTGGCTAATCGGCCATGCGTATCTGAAAGAACGCCGACCACCTTTTTTCTTATCATGGTTATCTGACAGGCCCCAATATCGTTTGCCGCAGGCTAAAATCATCTCCCGCAACACTTTTTAAATTTTTTCCCACTACCACAGGGGCAAGGATCGTTGCGCCCCACCTTGGCCTCCGAACGCCGCGATGGCAGCTTTTTGGCCGGCGCGGCACTCTGTCCACCGGAAAATATCAGCTCCTGGTCCTGTTTACGTTGCATCGCGGGCAGGGAGGCGGGTTCCGGTTCTGCCAATTGAACCTTAAACAGGATGTTCAGAGTTTCGCCCTTAATCCTGTCGATCATATCCTCGAACATCTCGAATCCCTCTTTTTTATAGACCAACAGGGGATTCTGTTGGGCATATCCGCGCAATCCGATGCCCTCTTTTAGATGGTCCATGCTCAACAGGTGATCTTTCCACAAATTGTCCACGGTCTGCAGCATAATGACCCGCTCGAGATGACGCATGATCTGCTCACCGAAAAGCGACTCCCGCTGCTGATGTACGGCAAGCGTTTGTTCATAAATCTCCTGAGCCAAACCCTCTTGGCTCAAACCATCCAGCGTGTCGGTATCAAAGTGAGCGATGCGATAGTTGAACTGCGCATACACCGCCTCGGAAAGCCCGTCCAGATCCCAGTCCTCCGGAAGGGCACGCTCATCGGCAAACATGGCACCGATGGTTTCAGCACGTTCCATGATCATATCAAGCATGGTATCCTGAATATCGCTTCCCGTGAGCAGCTCGCGCCGCTGGCGATAGATCACCTCGCGCTGCTGGTTCATCACATCGTCGTACTCCAACAGATGCTTGCGGATATCAAAGTTGTGCGCTTCCACCTTGGTTTGGGCATTTTCAATGGCCCGGCTGATCAGATTATGTTCGATGGGCTCACCATCCTGCAAGCCCAAACGGTCCATAATACCGCTGATGCGCTCCCCACCAAAAATGCGCAGCAGGTCATCTTCCAAAGACAGGAAAAAGCGTGATGAACCCGGGTCGCCCTGACGCCCGGAGCGACCGCGCAACTGGTTATCGATCCGACGGCTCTCATGCCGCTCCGTGCCGAGAATGTGAAGTCCGCCCAACTCGGTCACGCCTTCTCCCAGCTTGATATCAGTACCCCGACCGGCCATGTTTGTGGATATGGTGACCGCACCTCGCTGACCGGCCATCGTCACGATTTCGGCTTCCGCTTCGTGATTCTTGGCATTCAGCACGGCATGCTTGATGCCCCGCTTTTTTAATTTTAGAGCCAATTGCTCGGACACATCGATGGAGATGGTGCCCACTAACACGGGTTGCCCCTTTTCATATAAAGCTTCGATCTCGTCCAACACCGCTTCATATTTTTCGCGTTTGGTCTTATAGATCACATCGGGGTGGTCATCTCTTATCATGGGGCGGTTGGTGGGGATGACGTTCACATCCAGACTGTATATTTTTTTAAACTCGGCTGCTTCAGTATCCGCCGTACCGGTCATTCCGGCCAGTTTGTCATACATGCGAAAATAGTTCTGGAAGGTGATTGTGGCCAAGGTTTGATTTTCGTTCTCGATTTTTACGCTCTCCTTGGCTTCCAGGGCTTGGTGGAGGCCGTCACTGTAACGCCGGCCCGGCATCAAGCGTCCGGTGAACTCATCCACGATGATCACCTGACCCTCTTTGACAATATAATCGACATCCCTCTGAAACAGAGTGTGAGCCTTCAACGCCTGGTTGATATGGTGCAACACTTCGATATTGTTGGGATCGTAGAGATTATCCACCTGTAGCAGCTTTTCCGATGCGGCAACGCCCTCTTCCGTCAAAGTAACGCTGCGGGCTTTTTCATCTTTCGTATAGTCTGCCTCCGCCTTGAGCCGGGGAATGATGTCATTCACCTGATAATATAGGTGAGTAGACTTCTCGGCCGGCCCTGAAATAATCAACGGTGTTCTGGCTTCATCCACGAGAATACTGTCGACCTCATCGACGATGGCGAAATACAGGTCACCTTGAACCAGCGAAGCCATGTCGAATTTCATGTTGTCCCGCAGGTAGTCGAAGCCGAATTCATTATTGGTGCCGTAAGTGATGTCGGCGCCATAGGCTGATTTACGCTCGGTATCATTCAGACCGTGCAGGATGGTGCCGGTGGAAAGACCAAGGAAATTATAAATCTGTCCCATCCATTCCGTATCACGACGGGCCAGATAATCGTTGACGGTGATAACATGCACGCCCTTTCCCGTGAGGGCATTCAGATAAGCCGGCAGGGTAGCCACGAGGGTTTTTCCCTCGCCGGTCTTCATCTCGGCGATACGACCGCGATGCAACACAATGCCACCAATAAGCTGAACATCGTAGGGTCTCATTTTTACCGTGCGCAGCGAAGCTTCACGCACCGTCGCAAACGCCTCGGGCAGCAGGTCATCCAATGTGGCACCCTGAGCCAGGTCATTCTTGAGTTTTCCTGTCTGAGACTTGAGCTGATCATCGGACATGGCCTGCAGTTGAGGCTCGAAGCGGTTGATCGCTTCCACCAAAGGCATCATGCTTTTGATTTCACGTTCATTTTTGCTTCCAAAAATACCGGTAAGAAATTTCCAAATCATGTTGGGGCAGATCCTTCCTTGCGAAGAACGACTAAGCCGGCATGTCCCGGTTTCCCAAACCGGACGAACAACTCAAAATCCATGGCCCTTATGGCATTTATATAGACAGAACCTTTTGTCGGCTAAATATGGCGGCACCTCTTTCGTGTCGCAACAGGGTAAAATACTTTATGCACAGACTCAACCCCAATGTTGCAAAATAGGGGTCAAGGCAATTCTGCGATGACGGCAATCAGGCAACAGGCAGCTATCGCTGATCGCCGGCGGCAACAATCGGCAAGTGTCCATTCAGCGGGCATTCACATCAGTTGAGTATGTATTTTGAAGGATTGACCGGCATGCCATTGAGGCGCACCTCATAGTGCAGATGCGGACCTGTGGTTCGTCCTGTATTGCCCATGCGGGCAATGACTTCCCCTCTGCGAACAGGTTCCCCCTTTTTCTTCAAGCCTTCTTGCAGATGGGCATAACGCGTGACCAGGCCGTAGCCATGATCGATGACCACGGTTTTGCCGAAGGCACCGTTGGTACCAGCGAAGGATACCACACCATCGGCCGTGGCCACGATTTTAGTACCGTGCTTATTGGCGATATCAAGGCCTGTATGAAACTCCCGCTTGCCGGTAAACGGCGACTGCCGATAGGCAAAGGTTGAGGTGACCCACCCTTTGGCCGGGCGTATGGCGGGTGTATGTGCCAGTAAATTTTTCTGCACTTCCAGTTGTTTGACAAGGTGGGCGAAAGAGTATTCCTGGCGTTGGGAAGCGTTCTCCAATTGATCAATTTGCACGTGCATCTGTTTGATCAATTGATGATGCTTCCGGTTCAGCTCAACGGCGGGGCTAAGATCTTCCGGGGCGGATCCACCCACGCCAAAAAGGCCCTCACCGCTATGGGCTTCATCGAGATTGGCAAGTACGCGGATACGCTCTTCAAACTGATTTAAACTAAGGATATGTGATTTTAGATCATTGATTTCATGGGCGAAGCTTTGAATTTGCCGGCGCTGCGAGATAACCTCTTGCCCATATTCCACCAATTGCTGTTCAAGCAAGATCTTGTCTGACAACTTGGATTGGAGCTTGACATAATTCAGCGCCCCGTACACCGCCGCTACGGTGCAAAGCAGGCATACCACAGCCACAACGGTAAATTGCCGGGCTGAAAAATGTATTTGTCTAAGTTTCGAACCTGATCCTCCCAGGACAATCAAAGAGAGCTTTTGTGTCATAATCAACCCTGCCGGTGAAAACTGCTACAGTTGTTTACGATGTTTTTGAGCATTCAGTTCCGGTGAAAATGACTCTTTCTGTGTTGTGCAGTGTTTCTGAGGCAACCGTGAATCCGTAGATAGAATAGATGATCCAGCTGCTTCATCAGCCGGCTGTTTCATTTCGCGTGGGCAGTGTACATTCAATTGCAAACAAGGCAGCTATGCCGCCAAACCAAAAACCTTTCGGGCAAATACCACGATATCAGGCCTTTTGTCAACCTTATCAAGCCTTTGGTTCTGATGCTGTGTAATTTTGCCCCAATGTTAGAAAAGCCGGCGGGCGTCAAAACCTACAACCACATCGCCTTTTGGCCATCTTTTTTATACAGCATTGGGGGTTTACAGGCC
>JABDRH010000096.1 GCA_013041835.1 Desulfatitalea sp.
GGCTCAGGCTGGGGGCGGAACTGTCCGGCGAGAGCCTGCCGCACGACGCCGCGGCCGCGGCCAAGTACCTGCAGGCAATGGGGTCTGAAATAGAACACATGGATCAATTGCTGGGCGAATTGTTGGACTACTCAAAAATAAATCTGCCGAATTTCAGCTTGCGCCTGAACCCGATTGATCCGCATACCGTGCTGGAAGATATCTACAACCGTTACCTGCCGGTCGCCGCATCCAAGGGCATTGAACTTGACTGCCTGGCCGATGCACCATCGGAGACCCTTTCCGTGGACCGGTTCAGAATCACCCAGGTGATGAATAACCTGATGGATAATGCCCTGCATTATTCCGCCCCCAAAGCAAAAGTGACGGTGACATGCCAAAAACAACCCGATGGCATCTGTTTCCGGGTCATGGATGAAGGCCCCGGCGTACCCGAACCATTGCGCCAAAAGGTGTTCGATCCGCTTTTCAGGGCCGACCCGTCCAGGAGCCGGGCGTCCGGCGGCCTTGGCTTGGGCCTGGCCATCGCAAAAAAGATCGTCGAACTGCACGGAGGCAGGATCTACTGCGAAGCGCGGCACGGCCGCACGATTTTTGCCTTTTGCATCCCCAGTCGTCCAAGTTGACGACATCACCGCCACATCAACCCATCGTAGAAAGGAACCGTTATGGCAAAAGTTGAATTAAACTCACCGGCACCTCAATTCACGTTGCTGGATTTCAACGAAAACAGCGTCTCACTCTCGGATTTTGCCAACCGCAAAAATGTGCTGGTCGTTTTCAACCGTGGATTCATCTGACCCTTTTGCCAGCGGCACATGGTGCAGTTGCACCGAGATTACCCGGACTTTGTAAAAATGGACACGCAAGTTATCGTGATAGGGCCGGAAAACGCGGCATCTTTTCGCAAATACTGGCTAAAAAAAGGCTTCCCGTTTATCGGCTTGCCCGATCCGGAACATAAGGTTTTGAAATTATACGGCCAAGAGGTCAAGCTGTTCAAATTCGGGCGAATGCCGGCGCAAATGCTCATCGATAAATCCCAAGTGCTCCGCTATGTGCATTACGGCCATTCCATGGCGGATATTCCTTCGCATGAAGAGATCATGCGCTTGATTCATTAGCAACCTACAGTCGGTAGAATGCTCAGGATCTTCGTTCCTCATTCGGAACAACTCTTTTTTCTATTGAAACAAAGCGCATATACTACTTGAAATCAAATAACTTAAATGTTTCCCCAAACCAATATGCGATTCAATAAACGCACGATTCTTAAGCATCCAAGGGTTTTAGGCTGTGCAAAAGCCTGAAAATTGGGAATTTGAAAAAATGGGCCTCCCCGCTGCGTATCCACGCAGACTTCTCGCATCGCAGTCTAATGCAGCGATGTTGTTCGAGGACGGGGAGGCTTGGATGTCTGTGTATCATACAAATCATCATTAATCAAAACTGTATTGTCAATTAATTCAGATAGATACGAAAGCACTGGACAAAATACCGATATTATTATATTTTATAATCACCCTCCGTAGCGGTTATATAAATTTTTCCGGAGGGCAAATGAATTACAGCGAATTTTACCACTGGATAAGCCGAAAAATCGACATAACGATACGGCTGAAAAAAGCTGCAATAACATACCTGATTTTTTTGATGATATCATCAAGAAAGCACTCTTTTACAGCAGTTGCGGAATTTTCAAAATCAAGTAAATCGCGATTTTGTAAATTTTTAAAGCACTATTCAGATCTGGCAGTCTATAACCTGGATGAATTGTCCAAAAAGCAATCGAAGCGATTTTCAAAGAGTCTCCGACTACTATCTGGCGGAAAGCTGCCGTGGAAAATATAGGGACAGGTACTTTATGCTTTTTTATAACCCTTTGGTTTTATAAAGAATGAAGGTATGCAAGTGAAAAACTTGCTAAAGCATATGCATGGTGTGAACAATGTGTTTTGGAAAAAATACTGCGATTCAAGAGACCATCGAAAGTAAAAGTAGCCATACTATGGTTTCATCCTTGCTGCCTTGGCTATGAAACCCTCCGACTTTTGCAGCATTGGTGGCTGTACGTTCTACAGGCCCTGCTAAGGGCTCGCGCAAAAATAACAGCCATGCAGCATGCTGTATTGACTGCGCGGTGATTAGTCCCTATATTCGCCGCATATTATGCGGAGAATGTGACATGGTCAAATATATTCATCAATGGTCGGACTGGCCGGATTTTCGATGGGATAATAAGCGATTAGCCGATAAATTAGCGGCTGTGCGCTACCGCCAGGGGTTGTTGATTGGTAAAATGGCGTCGCTGGGATTTCCATTGCGTGCCGAAAACGCGCTGAACACAATGGCGCTGGATGTCCTAAAATCCTCGGAGATTGAGGGCGAAATTCTGGACCGTGAGCAGGTGCGTTCCTCTATTGCCAGAAGGCTCGGCGTTGATATCGGTCCGTTAGCGCCTGTTAGCAGAAATATTGAGGGCGTGGTGGACATGATGTTTGATGCGACCCGGAACCATACCGCACCACTTACCACCGAAAGGCTATTTGGCTGGCACGCGGCGCTTTTTCCGACCGGCTACAGCGGGATGAGTAAAATCAAAGTTGGATCATGGCGCGATGATGCAAATGGTCCGATGCAGGTCGTCTCTGGACCTATTGGCCGCTATCGACTGCATTTTGAGGCACCGGCCGCTGACCGGCTTAAGGATGAAGTGGCAGCATTTCTGTATTGGTTTGATCGCACCGATGATGCAGACGGCGTGCTGCGGGCAGGTGTTGCACATTTGTGGTTTGTGACGATCCACCCTTTTGCGGACGGTAACGGACGCATTGCGCGGGCCATCACCGACATGGAACTTTCTCGTTCAGAGAAAAACGATTTGCGATTCTACAGCATGTCGGCCCAGATCCAAAAAGAGAGGGATCTCTACTACAAGCAACTGGAGCATGCACAGAAGGGAACGCTCGATATTACAGACTGGTTGCAGTGGTTTTTAGAATGCCTGGACCGCACCTTCGACAACGTGGATGAAACTGTGGCACACGTGTTGAAAAAAGCACGGTTTTGGGAGGCTTGCGCCGGCTTATCCATCAATGACCGACAAAAAAAGGTTCTCAACATGCTTCTGGATGGATTAGATGGCAAATTGACTTCATCCAAGTGGGCAAAATTGTCCAAGTGTTCCCAAGACACCGCATTGCGGGATATTGTTGATTTGATCGATAAAGAATTGCTGGCCAAAGGTCCTGGCGGTGGCAGAAACACTAGTTATTCATTGGTTGAACCTTAGGGCTCGCGCAAAAAAGGATTTTCAAATCACCCGCACGGACGATTAAAATACCGTACGTATCGCATTTTATCCCCAATTTAGTTAAGGGCGCGGGAAAAAAATAGCTTGACACACGGCGCCCATCCTCCGTATGAATCCGAAAAGATCAGGAGCAACGGATGATGCGTACCCTAAAATTTTATATTGACGTTTGTTGCGGTTGGTGGTGGTGCTGGCGTATGCCGGCCCGCGGGGCCTTGCCGACCGCCTGATCGTAGATTTGGCATTTGCAAGGACCGTGAGGCGCCTGAGGCTCGCGGTCTTTTTTTTTTGTGAAAAAGGGTTGTGGGCCGGAGCGGGCGCCGCAACCCTTTTTTTGTGAAAGGAGCTTTTATGTTGCTGCGTAAATTTCCAGACCAGGGGCAGTTTCAAGTACTGGCCCGAACCCACAATGTCATTCCGGTGGGGGTGGAGGTCCTGGCCGATATGGAAACGCCTGTTTCGTTGTTGGCTAAACTTTATCGCAATCAGGGGCCTATTTTTCTCCTGGAAAGTGTCGAGGGGGG
>JABDRH010000103.1 GCA_013041835.1 Desulfatitalea sp.
GGAAGGGATTTTGTTGCGGCCGTAGCCGCTGATGATAATGACCTTGATATCGCTATCGATTTCACGCAGACGCTGAAACAGCTCGGCGCCGTCCATCTCAGGCATCACCATGTCGAGCATGACCAGATCAATGGTTTCATGCGCCTGCTGAAAAATGTCCAATGCTTCACGGGCCTTTTGGGTGGCGGTCACCGTAAAACCCAGGCTTTCCACCATTTCCTTTACTGAATCCAATATGGGCGGTTCATCGTCCACGATAAGCACCCTGAGGGCTTTGGGACTCAGCGGTCGCTGATCATCAGTTTCGGCAATGGTGCCGGTGGGTTGGATCCGTGCAGGAGATGCCGCAAATAGCAGGCGTACATCGGTACCCCGACCCGGCTCGGAATCGATATGGATGAAACCGCCGTGGTTCTTCACGACGCCGTAGACGGATGCCAACCCCAAACCGGTACCTTGGCCGATTTCTTTAGTGGTAAAGAACGGTTCAAAGATGCGGGCCAACGTGGCGCGGTCCATCCCTACGCCGGTATCCGCTACGCTGATTTCGATATACGCCCCCGGCTTGGCGTCGGGCCAGGTGGTGTCTGCCTCGGGTAGCCGTAGATGCCGGGTACACACACGCAAGCGTCCGCCGTTGGCCATGGCATCCATGGCGTTGACGAACAGATTGAGCAGCACCAGCTCCATTTGTCCCTGATCCGCCGCCATAAAGCTGGGGTCGGCATTCGGAAAACGCTGAACAAGGATGTCTTTGTTGGTGCGCTGGACGATATTCAGGGTCTCTTCGATTACCTTGTGAATGTCCAGGATGTCTACCTGGTATTTGCCCCTGCGGGCATAACCAAGCAGTTGCCGGGTAAGGGCGGCCCCGCTTTGGATCTGGTCTTCAATACGCCGAAGCTTTTCTTCGTGGGCTGAAGGTGGTTGGTTGTTCAGGCGCAGCAGGGACACATTGGCTTGCATACCCATGAGCAGATTGTTGAAGTCGTGGGCGATGCCGCCGGCCAGGGTGCCGATGGCCTCCATTTTTTGAGATTGAAAGAGTTGGAACTGGAGCTGATCTTCTTCAGTGATGTCCTTGGCTAAGACGATGATTCCTGTAATGCGCCCCTCTTCATCTGCGTTGGCCGCAGCCGTGTAGGCAAATTTACGCAAGCTGCCGGAACGTTCGGCGATTTGGATCTGACGCTCCACCACCTGCCGTCGGCCGCTGATCAAATGGTCGAAATCCTCGTTGCATATCCGGCGAACCTCGGGAGTTAGAAATTGGCTCAGAGGTTTGCCGACACTGGATAGGCGTTCATGACCCAAAATAGTCTGCCAGGCTGGATTGATATAGGAGATGAGCCCCTCCTGGTCCAGGGCGATGATGACCACCGGTGCATTTTCGCTCAAGGATTTGAAGCGCGCTTCGCTTTGCCGCAGGGCATCCTGGACTTTTTTCAGGGCGGTGACATCGCGCAGTGTGAGGATCGATCCGATCCGTTTCTCTTTGTTGCGCAGGGTCGCAGCGGAGAGGTGGATCAACCGCACCCGGTGGTCTGCGCCTTGCACTTCAATGACAATCGGTTGATCCATACCTTCCAGTTGTGACAAGGTGGGCAGGTCCGACCACCATGGGATGACCTGCTCGGCCTGACACCCGATCAAATCGTGCTGGGTGAGGCCTGTTTGTGCGACAACCGCAGGGTTGTGATCCAGGATGCGTCCGTTGTTGTCCAACACCAGGATACCGTCAATGAGATTTTCAATGATCCGGTCCCGGGCGATGGGCAAGATGTCCACAAGCCGGTACCGTAGGATGCCCCACATGACTGCAAGGCTGCTGATGCTAAAGGATAAAGGGGTTAGATCCGGGTGGGGAAACAGTGCGGGGCCGAAGAGAAATTGCATATTGCACAACCACGGGGCCAAGGCTGTGATGATCAAGGCAACGGTTTGCCTGCGGAAGAGCAGTTGCGAGTCGATCACCGAACGGGTCAGGTAGAAAAACCCGAGCAGCAGCAGCGCATAGGAGTATGCCGTATGAATCCAGAACCATGGGCCGTAGGTGCGAACCGGCAGCAGCAGCCCGTTCATCATGCGCCAGTCCACATGGGTGAACATCAGATGATGATAACCGTTGGTGGATATCATCCCCAGGGTCGTCAGGGGAACGACCATCAACAAAGTCAGGGCTCCGGGCCGCATCCGCTGCATCCGTCCGGCATAGAAAAGCCCGAAAGTAAACCAGGCCGCCGGCACAATCACGATGAACAGATATTTCAGGCTGCCGCTGAACTGTTTGGTGGGAATGTCTTGGGCGATGACTTCAAAGACGGACAGGAAGGACCACATGGCGATAGCGCCTGTTAACAGGGCGAAAGAACGTGTCCCCAAAGTGGATGGATGCTTGAATATCCATGCAACCAGGGCCATGGACAGCAGGGCGGCACAGATGAGCGCAAGTGTATAGGGTTGATAGACTGAAGGCATTTCGGTTCGCCGAGGGTATTCCGCTCCGTGAGATAAGCATTAACGCGTAGCAAGCGGCGAGATCAAGGTGTGAAGAAACCGAACCGCTTGCCGCTTTCATCCGCCATAAAATGATGCTGTAGCCAATTGGGTCTAGAGATGAGATCATCCGAACCCATTACCAGTGGACCGCTTCCCAATCAGTAAGACAGGAACTTTGCGCGGATCAATTGATGTTGGGATCGGATTCCGAAGTTTTCTCTTATCGGAGATGTCGCAGCTTGTCAATTGGTGAGATGCAGGAAAGGGGGGGGGCATAAAGGACGAGGAAGATGGGATGTTTATCTCTTCCTCGTCCCGGAACATATGTCAGACGCGTTAACCCATGGCTCCGGCCATCACCTCGCCCACCAGGCGCGAGAAGCGCGAAGGATTATCCAGCTTGCCGCCTTCGGCGATGACGGCCAGGTCGTAGAGCATCTGGCAATAGTCCTTTAAGGCGGTGTTGTCGCGTTCGTTCTCGTATAGGGCCTTGATCTTGCCCATCACCGCATGGTCCATGTTCAATTCGAGTACCCGCTTGGTGTCTGGTGATTTCTGGCCTGACGCCTTGAGCAACTTTTCCATGTAGGCGCTCATGTCGTAGGCGTCGCCCGAGAGACATGCCACCGAATCCTTGAGGCGAGACGAGGCTTTCACCTCTTTGATCTTGGCTTCCAGTTGACCCTTGATGAAACCGAACAAGGCATTGAACTCCTCTTTTTTGGCCTCATCGGGCTTATCGATGTCAAGGTCGCCCTTTTCAGCGCTCTTGAGCGGCTTGCCGTCGTATTCGGTCAGCGACTGCACCACCCACTCGTCCACCGGGTCGGCCATGAGCAGCACCTCGTAGTCTTTTTCCTTGAGCCTTTCGAGCAACGGGCTGTTGATCAAGGCGCTCAGGTCGTCGCCGGTGATGTAGTAGATCTCCTTTTGATCCGATGGCATGTTTTTGACGTAGTCGTCCAGGCACACCCACTTATCCTCGGACTTGGTGGTTTTATAGCGGGCAAGGGCTGCAATCTTGGTGCGTTTGTCCGGATCGGTGTGAATGCCCTCCTTGAGCACGGCGCCGAACTGCTCATAGAATTTGATGTAGTCTTCATCCGACATGTCGGCCAGCAGGTCGAGCAGCTTTTTCACCAGGTTTTTGTGAATATTGCGCACCAGGCGGTCCTGCTGCAGGATCTCCCGGCTCACGTTCAGGTTCAGGTCGGGAGCGTCCACCACGCCTTTGACAAAGCGCAAGTACTCAGGCAGCAACTCCTTGCAGTCTTCCATGATAAAAACCCGCTTGCAATACAGTTGAACCCCGTGCCTGCGCTCAGGTTGAAACAAGTCGAAGGGCGCCTGGGAGGGGATGTACAGCAGGGTGTCGTACTCGGTGGTACCCTCGAATTTCATGTGCAGGCGGGCCAACGGCGCCGTCCAGTCGTGGGCCACGTGCTTGTAAAACTCCTCGTGCTCTGCGTCGGTCACCTTGTCTTTGGGCCGGGACCAGATGGGCTTCATGGAGTTGAGGGTCTCTTCCTCGCTGGCCCGGCGCTTGGTTTCGCCGATAGGCTTGCCATCCTTGTCTTTGATCTGCTCCTCATCAGGGATGGGCACCTCTTTTTCAACGTCCATCACAACGGGATAGGCGACGAAATCCGAGTGCTGCTTGACAATGCGGCGTATCTGCCACTGGTCCGTATAATCGGGATCATCGTCATCGCGCTTTTTAAGCTGCAAGGTGATGGTGGTGCCGCGCTGGTCCCGCTCGGCCGGTTCAATGGTGTAGCTGCCATCACCACCGGACTCCCAGCGCACGGCCTGATCCTTGGGCGCACCGGCTGCACGGGTGATCAGGGAGATGTGCTCGGCCACCATGAAGGCGCTGTAAAAGCC
>JABDRH010000106.1 GCA_013041835.1 Desulfatitalea sp.
GTGTTTTCCACCACCCAGTCATAAATGGCCAGGGCCTTTTCATACGTCCCCTTTTTCCCGTCCACGGCTTTTAGAGCAATGGCCTTCATCTCGGGATCATCGGCGGGAATTTGTTCGGTGGCGGCCAGATAGCGCGCCACCAGTTCGGGGTAGGCCTGGTGCGAGTCGTCCAGTTTCGTCCTCCGCCGGTCTTTCTGCCGGATGTGAAACCCTATTACACACCTGGGTTTCTCATTCGGTGCGGTCCAGTGGGCGTAAAGGTAAACGGCCTCGGATCCAGGGTCCCGGTAGACGCCCGATTCCGTGAAATTGCCGGATACCCGCATATCGTCGATGGTCTGGAATTCGTCGCTCATGGGATAGGGCACCCACAGGATGACCTCTTTTGTTTTTTCCGCCACGGTCGGTGTAAACGTGAAAGTCACTTGTCCGGAAGGGGCGCCGGCAAAGGTGTGCGCACACAAGAGGGGCAACAGGGCGATGACGAAACAGCCGATCTTTTTCATGGGAGATCTCCTTGACAATTTGGAATATAACGGCCAGCCGGGCTTTTCGGCCTTTGAACCCGGCACTTTATTGAAATACGCAGACCCATTCAAAATGATAATCTCGATGGGCTTGGAGGAATCCATCGAATTTGCCTATAATCCTTTGACAATGCCGTCAGGCAATGGCCAAATCAAACCGGCTCCTGAGAAAATCCTGAAATTATTTCATTGAAGCGCTTCAATAGAGCTTAATATCGCAATATTGACATCACATCCTGCTTTGGGCATACTTCCAACGTTTTGTTTTGGATCTGAAGCCAATTGAAATGAACAAAGCAAGACCATACCTTATATGCTGAGGTCCTCAAATCGATTGGCAATAATTTTTCGAAATGACGGGTTGTTTGATGTTGGTACTTTCAGGTCACACTATCGATAGAGCAAATCCGTGAATACGCGCCGAGAATTTCCGAAAGTGTTGTTTGATGGAAAAAAAAGAGCCGAAAAGAGTCATAGAAGATCATTTTGAAGCCGATGAAAGGTGCGCCTATCCTGTGGTCGGCCGGATTGCCAGGTCCGACAACCTCGGAGAAATTCTGGTGACGGTTCAAGGCAGTGCGCCGGTACCGGCACGATTGTTGTCGACGATAGACAGGCGCGAGGTGCTGAAAAAGGAAAGCATCGGTCGGCAAGTACTCCTTCTTTTTGAAAATGGGCTCAAGCAGCATCCGATTATCGTGGGGTTGCTTGAAAATCTGATAGAAGATATCGTTTCGCTGGAAATCGCACCCGAAGCCCAGGATGCAAAAAAGCCCGTCGACCTTCAGGTGGACAATGAAAGGATCGTATTGGACGCCAAGAAAGAGATTGTGCTCAAGTGCGGAAAAGGCAGCATTACGATTAAAAAGGACGGGAAGATCGTCATTCTGGGAACCAACCTGATCAGTCGTTCCAGAGGCCCGCATAAAATCAAAGGGGCCTCGGTCAGCATTAATTGATGAAACTTGAGAACCTGACGCCATTTGAAAGTGAACGATATGCCATCAGCGACAAAGAGGGCAAGGATTTGCTGCTGATTGTGGTGAAAGCCACTTATGAATTTGACCCGCATGGTGTGCTGACGATCGCTGCAAGACCACACCCCATTGAGATGGCGGATATTTACTGCGGAGCGCCCGACGAAACGAGCATCAAATATGCATCCGATTTTTCATTCGCGAAGATTGCCACGGATATCGCCCTGAGCGGCCATGCATACGCGTTAAGCCCCAATCGCAAGGAATCATACGTTCTCTTAAAAGTCGGGATGCGGCAACACCTGGTGAAAGTGTTTGGCGACAGGATCTGGAAAAAGCGACTCGGCTTCTTCATCAAGAGTTCACCGCGGCCATTCGAAAAAATACCCATTGTCTACGAACGTGCTTTCGGCGGTTATGACCGCAGCAATAAAAGCCCGGAAAAGCATGCATATGAAGCCAGAAATCCGGTGGGTGTCGGCTTTATATCGAAAAAGGGGAACCTGCCCAAGCAAGAGAGCCCGTTGCCCAATTTCGAGGATCCAAACGCATTGATTAATAGTATTACAGACAGACCCGCGCCAGCCGGTTTCGGGTTTATCGCGCCTTCATGGCAACCGCGCATGACCTATGCCGGCACATACGATAAAGCCTGGCGGGAAACCACAATGCCTTTGTTGCCGGATGATTTTGATCCCCGTTTTTTCAATGCCGCCAACCCGTCGCTGGTCTATCCGGGATTTCTCAACGGCGACGAACCGGTTGAAATCGCCGGGGCTTCTCGGTTGGGCACCATCCGCTTCGATCTTCCCGGCATTCGACCGCAATGCGTCATTCAAGGCGCCGAAGAAGAAACGGTCGTTCAAATGAATCTGGACAAACTCTATTTCAACATGGATGAAGATCAGGTGGTATTGGTCTGGAGTGGGAATTATCCGGTTCAAGGCGAGCTGCGGGACATTGACGGCGTAAGGGTCTCGACATAATCGGGAAGAAAATGGAAAAAAAGGAAATACCCACGCTGAGTGACGGCCCATCCCAACAGGGCTTTTATGTCGGCCTCTATCTTGAGCATCTGGAGGAGTGTTCCTTTCTTTACGAACAGCGCCTGACCCTTTTTGAAGATCCTGAGATCTGCTGGACGGATATCGAGGATTTCGAAGAGCGGTTCGAAGCCCATGTCGATGCCTTTGTCATCGGCGAACAACTCGCCCTCGATGTCTGCCGCATGCGGGCGGCCGAAGGGGATTTTGGGGAACTGCATGCGGCGCTGCGCGTTTTTTGCCGTCAAAAGAGGATGGACTACCTTCAGGAAGCACTGGAAGGCGCTGATATCAACGAAGATACCATGACCGCCATCACCGAGGCGCTGAAACATGAATTGCCAGAAGATTGGCATGATTTGATCGGCAAGATGCTCTCTTTCGATGCGGTGGATCTCATCAGGATCGGTGCCATCGTCACCGGTTTTAAACGACTTCCTTTCGAACGCGAGTTGCTGAAACTATTGTATGACAAAAAGATCGCGCCCGTGCCGGAGGTGATCCACGCGCTAGGCCGAATCGGAGGCCAAAGCGCCCAGCACGATTTATTGGGCATGCTCGCTGACAGCGACAACAGGGTCGCCCATGAGAGTGCCCTGGCGCTGTTGCGGCTGGGCGCCCCCCAAATCATTGATAACCTGTTGAAAAAGGCCCATCAACACGACTGGCCCCTGATGCTGATCGGCATTGCCGGCAAAAAGGAGCACGCGGCGGCCCTGCACGACATCTATCACCACCGCGGTAAATCGGCCGACCTGCTTCTGGCGCTGGGTTTTCTGGGCGACCCGGCATCCATCCCCATCCTGATGGACAACCTGGCCGACGGCCCTATGGGCGCTACCTCGGCCCTGGCGCTCAATCTCATCACCGGTGCGAATCTTTACGAAGAGGTCTTTATCCCAGAAGCCATTGATGAAGACACGCTGTTTGAAGATGAACTTGAAAAAGTGAAAAAGGGAGCGTCGCCGGATGCCGATGCGGAACCTGCCGGCGCATACGTCTTTCAACTTTCAACAAATCCGGAATCATGGCGGACATGGTGGCGAAACAATGCCGAGCGGTTCGACCCTTCCCTTTGTCACCGCAACGGCCGACCGTTCACCCCGGCAGGTATTCTTGAAAACCTGATGTCGGATCAGAGCCCCCATGCCGTCCGCCAATGGGCGGCGGAGGAGTGGGCCATTAAAACCGGCCAAAACCTGACTTTTGAAACCGATTTTCCGGTCTCCATCCAGAAGAAAGTGCTGGCCGGCATCGACGCAACGAAAAGATAGATTCTTTGGATCAAATGTGGTAACCGATTATAAAGAAACAGATTATTAGTCCAATTCACGATGAAGCGAGGTGCATGATGGGTGTTACCGTGGGCGTGAACAAGCTGTCGGTGGTGCATGGCAGCAGCAACGGCATCACCATGGCTTTCCCGGATGTTTGCATCACGCCGGCGGCGCCGTCGCCGATCCCGATCCCCTATCCCAACATCGCAAAATCCAGCGATACGGATAAGGGCAGCAAAAAGGTCAAATGCGACAAAAAGCCGGTCTGCCTCAAGGATTCCAACTTCAAGACCAGCATGGGCGATGAAGCCGGCACCAACAAGGGGGTCGCTTCAGGCAAGACCAAGGGCAAGGCGGAATTTATCAACTACTCCTTCGATGTGAAGATCGAAGGCAAGAACGTGGCCCGGGCTTTTGACCTGATGCTGCACAATGACAAGAACACGCCGCCTTTTCCGGTGATTCAGCCGCCGATTGTGGTGGTAGTACCGGACGAAAAGCCGACCTGCTTGATCTGCGAAAAAGAGCTCTGATTTCCGGGCGTTTAAAATATATTCGGCCCCTTTCCGCAACTTGATATACCAACTGAATGACCATCTGTACAACATGAACCACAAAAACGCCAATATGCAAATAGTAATCACTGGTCTTGGCATGGTCACTTCGATTGGTCTTGATGTCAAGACAAGCTGCGCTTCGGCCAGGGCCGGTCTGGAACGGAAATCAGAGCTGGAATTGGAAATCGTCGATGAACAAGCACTGGAAATGGAATCACTGACAGGTAACAAAATTAGTTTGATTACGGATGGATTCGATGGTGTTGGACGTTTGGTTCAATTGGGTGTTGTCGCGATAGAAGATTTGTTGAAATACTCGGATTTGGAACAAAATGAATTAAGCAATACGGGCATGGCAATTTTGTTGAGGGATAACTATTATCAAAATGCATACCTTCAAAGAGACATTGTGGAGGATATTGATGACGATCACTTTAGGAAGGAGATTTATACCGATTTTGAGAGAGAGTATAAGGAACAATTCAGAGTTGCGGAGAGATCGCTCATAAAGAATATAGAGAGTTATTCAAATATATTTTTAAAAAGTAAATTGAAAAAATGCTTTTTCGGAGGCACTGCGGATTTCATGAGTGTCATTGATTTTGCCTGTACAAAATTGCGTCACAATGAAGTGCAGCGCTTTATTATTGGAGGAATCGATTCTTTAATTGAAGGTCATACATTGGAGGCCTTAAATTCTTTGGGGCTGTTGCACACTGTCGAAAATGAATATGGGTTCATCCCGGGTGAAGCTGCAGCTTTTGTTATGCTCGAACGTCATGATGCCGCCGTTAAGCGTGATGCGCTGATTGAAGGTGTTCTGGTGGCACAGGAGAAAGAGATGGAATTATACCATCGCTTTTCCAGAAAGACTGTTACAGGGGAGGCGCTAAGCCAGACAATTGAGCGATGCCTTCGCCATTCGAACATTGGTCGGCCTGCCAGCAGTGTCGCGCTTGGTATTGGCAACATAAATGGCGACCCTTTTTACGCCAAAGAGTACGGAAACACGCTCGTTCGCATGAAAGGCGTGGGGCTGCCGGTTGATTTTGTAACATGGTCCACTGCATCGTCCTTTGGAGAAATCGGCGTTGCAGCAGGACCATCAGCCATTTGCGTCGGGATCAGGGCATTTGCCGGAGGATACGCTCGCGGGGAGAATATCTTGATTTGGCTGCTCTCGGAAAATGCAAGCAGAGGTGCATGCGTCATAAGTAAATTCAAGGGTGCCAATGGCTGATCAACGAATATCATGGGGTCGAGAATATGGCGGGTGAGAACCACATAAAGAAGCTACGCGAGGATGAATACCACCTGAAAGGAAAGAACAACGGTTGTGTTTTCCGGTGCAGCAAAAGCGGGCACAAACATCGGGAGAATGGATATGACTATGCAAAAAGCAATTTCGCAAGCATGTACAATAAAGACTTTTCAAGTGGCACCAACAGGGCCATGGCCGATACACATCTGGGACCCAATGTATATATCAATAATCACCGGGATCCGCGTTCGGCCAATAATATCTGGCATATCGGGGCTGGGAAATATAGTCACCTGAATTACAAAAAGGGATTCTGGCCCTTTATAAATCAGGCCCATCATATTCTTCCGTGTACCTCTTTGAAAAACGAGTTTGGCATTTCCGAACTGAAGTGGTTAATGAAATGCAAATACAATATCAACGCAGGCTTAAACATCATCATTTTGCCGACCGAAATTAAACCTGCTCTGCTGATGAACATGCTTAGGCATCCAGGCGGGCATGCCCGATATAATACAGCCGTCAAAGAAATTGTAAAAAAAATAAGAGGGCAGTTCGGAAGAGGCGAGGACGATGAGGTCGATGGGCACGAACCCATTGATCAGGAAAATATGCCCAATATTCAGAAGGACCTGGAAGCATGGTCCAAAGACCAGATGGCGGAATTGTTTATCGCCGGATATGATAGCCCGGGCGAGACGGTTAATACAGCTAGAGTATCAGGCTTTGATACTTAAGGGTGCAGCAAAATCCAGCTCCATTGACACAGAGGTCTTATGAATGAATATTTCATATTAAAATTCTCAGATGATATCAAATATTGCGTTGTTGCTTTTAATTCGGTGTTTATCAATGAATATAAAGGCTGGCGAATTGATTACGCGTTGGAAATGGCACATCGCTATCCTGATAATGGTGTCACATTCAGGATGTCGGATGAAAACTCCGGTATCGTTGTGCCTGACTATATCAAAAATCATCATTTTTACTCAATGATTTCAGACAGGCTTAAATCCATTTTTGAAACAACATCCTTCGCTGAAATAGAATTTTTGCCATTTCACTTGTTAAACCATAAAGGCCGTACAGTCTCCGGCAATTTTTTTATTGCCAACATACTGACAAAGGTAGATTGTATCGATTTTGAGAATACTGTTTGCCGGACGTCAAAATCAGAGCCGGGTATGATCACCGGGCTAAAGAAATTATCTATCGATATTAAAAAAGTTCCTTCAACTTTGAAACTTTTCAGACTTTCCCAGGAATTAAACACGATCATTGTAAGGGACGATCTTAAAGAAACTCTTATCAACCGTCAAACAACGGGCATTGATTTTGTGGGGATGGGGAAGGAAATATAAATCAAATAAAGCGGCAATAAAGGAATAACATGCGAATTTATAGCAAAACAGCTTTGAACACCGCTTATGAGAACACGCTATACAGAACCAATGTATTCATCAAAACAATTGAAGAAAAAAGGCCAGATGAAAAAACAGGCGATGCCTATCAAAACTTGGCATTCTCATACAGGCATTTGGGGATTTGTGAACTGATGGGCAAGGGAGATTCCAACCGATTTTTTGGCTTTATGCAAAAAGCCGCATTTGTTAGCCGATATTTTTATTCCATGGTGCAAAAGGGATTTGATCCATCACCGGTCAACTTAACCAATAAAAGCAATGGCGCATATTTCGACGCAGCTCTGATTTCACAAGGTGCGGACACCGCAGCGTTTCTTGCACGAAATGCCTCACAACAACACAATCCTGAATATGAATACGAGGACGATTTCTTATTATGCGACTTTATGCAAAAATCATTTCTAAATTATTTTTTTTCCGAATCCCATGATCTGAATTCGATTTTAAATCGATGGGAGATTGTTTTGGCGGGCAACCCAAATTATTATTATGATACCTGTAAATCGATCCATGAAAAAGATATCAACGGATTTGAAATGTCTTTAAATGATCTAATCGAAAATCGGAAAAGTACAATAGGAAAATGGAAGGACCATATCTCAATGGATCCTGATATTCGCCTCATTGAAAGCAGTATTTATACGAAGGGTCTTGCCCTCCTCTTAATTGCTGAAAAAAATGGATTTCAAACTCAAGAAGATTATGCCTTGATTCCCCGCCTTGCAAGGACAAAAAATTCTTTGACAATGCTTTCTCTTGACTCCTGGAGAGATATTGAGGAAGGGATGTCGCAAGCCCAATAGCATCATCGTTAAAGGATACCCCACATCTCGAACAGATACCACAAATCATCGAATCAATGTTTTGGCAATCAGTTTTCCGATATTTTAGACCCCTTAACCTGAACCTTGCCCGAACCTTTCACGTTGATGTCTTTGCCCTTTATCTGAATGTTCCCGTTTTTCTTTAAAATAATGCTGGCGCTGCCACAAGTCAGGGTCAACTCCTTGCTCGAGTTGATGACGGTTTTCTCGTTGACCATGATGGAAAGGTTCTTGCCGATGCTGATCTTGGTGTCATCGCCCACCGTAAGGGTCATCTTCTTGCCGATATTTTCAGTCCGGTCCTTGCCCACATCCAGCGAATGGTTGTCGGCCACGGTCACGCTGCGGTTTTTGGCGATGTTGTGGGATGCGTTTTCACCGATGCTTTCACTCAGGTTTTTGCCCACCGAAACCGATTTGCTTTCGCCGGTGGTTTCGTCCAGGTTCTTGCCGACGGTGACGCTCATGTTTTCGCCGATGGACTCCGAATGGTTCTTGCCCACCGATATCGATTTGTTTTCACCGATGGTTTCATCCTGGTTTTTCTGGACCGATTTGGTGCGGTCATTGCCCACGTTAAGGGTTTCATCATGGCCGATGGACTGGTGCTTGTCGTTCTCGATGGCGATGGTCCAATCCTTCTGGCCGTGGATGAAGATCTCTTCGCCGCCCTTTTTGTCCTCGAAGCGGATTTCGTTGGAGCCGCCGCCGCCGGTGGTGGTGTCGGACTTGATGGTGCTCTTGGTTTTTTCGGCGGGCAGGGCGTAGGGTGGCGTGTTGGTGCCGTGATAGACCCGACCCGTGACGATGGGGCGGTCCGGGTTGCCTTCCACGAAATCGACGATCACCTCCTGGCCGATACGCGGGATGAACATGGCGCCCCAGCCCGCGCCGGCCCAGGCCTGGCTGACCCGGATCCAGCAGGAGCTTTTATCGTCCTTGTTTCCATTGCGGTCCCAGTGGAACTGGAC
>JABDRH010000109.1 GCA_013041835.1 Desulfatitalea sp.
CAACGATTCCGCTGTTCCTGTGATGACCCGATTCATGGCGTCATACCAGTCGATGAGTTTACGAATATCCTCTTCAATTTGATCCACCACACTGCCTTCCAACCGCCATTCCTTGAGCATATCGAAAACCTTCTGGTTGCGCCGGGCAATGCAGCGCCGAATGCGGCGCTGTTCGTCGGGTTTCAAGTCATTGTCCGCAAACAGCCGCTGCCTGAACTCCATGTTCTCGGCATGTACCTGACTGATGTCATTAATGGTTTTTAAAAAGGCATCAATCTGGTCCGTCTCATCCTGAATGGTATCCCCCTCGTCAACATCGCGCAGCACATGTTTGGGACGTAGGATATGGTTTTCAATACGCCGCCCCAGGTCGAGGATGAACTCCACACCGATGGTGGTTTCCAAAAGCGCCTTGAGTACGTCCTGCTCACCGGCTTCAATCTTTTTGGCGATTTCCACCTCACCCTCACGGCTGAGCAGGGTAACCAATCCCATCTCGCGCAGATACATTTTTACCGGATCGGTGACCGATCCGTAATCGGTCAAGTCGGCTTCATCGGTTTTGCTGTCCAGGACCGCTTTCTTGGATTTGGTTTTGGTGACATTGCGATTGTTCTCATCGATGATGTCGATCCCAAGATCGTCAAATAGCATCAAGGTCTCGTCCACCTGTTCGGTGGACATCATATCGTCCGGCAGGGCTGTGTTGATTTCGTCGTATGTGAGGAATCCTTGTTTTTTTCCCTGAGCAATCAGCGCTTTCATGGCCTTTTCGCTGATGTTCTTTTCCTGCTTGTCCCCCTCCCCCGCTTTCTGCTCTGCCTGGGAATCGAGCACAGGTGCTCCGGCATCCGCCTTAGCTGTTGCTTTTTCATCTTTCGCGGCGGTGCTGTCTTTTTTAAGGTCGCTCTTTTTTGTCATTCGTATGCGCCTCCTGAACCTGCAATTTGAACTATGCCTGTCCTGCCTGCCGTTGTTTCTCCATTAATAATTGGGAAAGCAGTTCCATATCATTACTTTTTTCAGCGGCTTCGATTCTCCGCTGAAGTGCCTGCCGGTCACGACGTTGATATCGCGCTTGGAACTGCCCCAACACGCGCTCACACCCCTGCCGGTCCCAATGGCATTCGGTCATCGCTATTTTGGCCAACAGGTTCCGGTAATCTGGATTTTCGATTCTCGAAATCAAGTCGGATACCTCCCCCTTTTCTGTTGCGCCGCGATGCACAATCCAATGGGCCATCTGCTTAAGTGTTTCATCCTCAAAATAATCCAATAAATTCCGTCCCACGATATCAGGTATCATCTGGGGGTAGCACAGTATCATGGCAAGCAGTTGCTGCTCCATTCTGAGGCTATCCACAGGGAGTACGGCCCTTTTCTCACGCGGATCTTGCGGTGCGCGCGGCATGGATTTGGCCCGGAAGCGGTGAATTTTATCATGGATGGCGCTTTCGTCGATCTGCAATCTTTCCGCCAGATATTTGATGTGAAGCGCCTTGGCCACACTATCGTTCACTGCAGCCAACGCCTCCTGAACATCGTTGACGACCTTGATTTTGCCTTCCAGGGACAAGCCGTGGGCGGCGATGGCCGACTCGATGATAAAGGGAATCATCCCAAGAGCCTTATCGGCTCTTTTCATGAAATCGTCAGGCCCAAACTCGCGCAGAAAGGTATCCGGATCATGCCCCCGCGGCAGCACCATGACCCTAACATCCAGAAAGGCGGCCTCGAAAACCGTCACGCTGCGGGCGGCCGCCTTGATGCCGGCCTGATCCGAATCGAATACCAGAAACACTTTCCCGGCCTGGCCAACCATGCCTTTAAGCAACTGCGCGTGTTCGGGCGTCAGGGCCGTGCCCAACGTGGCCACACAGTTTTCCAAACCATACAGATGCATCGCCAGGACATCGAAGTATCCCTCAACGACATAGACCCTGCCCTGACTGCGAACCGGACGATTGGCCAGGTGCAAGCCGTACAGGCAACGCCGCTTGTTGTACAACGGCGTTTCGGGTGAGTTGAGATACTTGGGCAACTCATCCCCCATGACACGCCCGCCGAAGCCGACGGTCCGCCGGCTCAAGTTGTGGATCGGAAAGATGATGCGGTCCCGAAAACGGTCATAGTGCCCCTTTGCGTTCTTGCGTGGGATAACCACACCGGCCTTTTCCCCCAGGGCCGCGGTAACACGCTTGCGTTGCAGATGCCGCAGCAGGCCGTCCCATCGTGCCGGCGCATAGCCTATCTGAAATGCATCGATGATCTTTCGCGTCATGCCGCGCCCAAGCAGATAGCTCATGGCCCGTTGCCCGGAGTCGGGCGCCTTGAGCATGTCCTGGAAATAACGCAATGCCTCCTCATTGGCCTCCTGCAGCCGTTCGTTCTCAGTCAACACCGCTTTCTGGGCCGAAGAAATGCCGGGCTGCGGCACCTCGATACTGTATTTGCCGGCCACCACACGAACCGCATCCGAAAAGGCGATCCCTTCATATTGCATGGCAAAATTGATCACATCGCCGCCGGTATGGCACCCAAAACAATAAAACATTTGTCTTTCGGGGCTTACCGTAAACGAGGGGGTCTTTTCCGTATGGAACGGGCACAGTCCCTGGTAATTCCGTCCTGTCTTCTTTAAAACGACATGCTCGGAAATAAAGTCGACGATATTCGCTGTATGTTTGACGCGCCGGATTATCTCATCGGGGATTGAACGTGTCAAAGGTGGCGTCCTCCATAATCGTCAACGACCTTTTCATCGACGTGGGCAGAACCCAAGGATGATATCGGAAGCCGACTTGCCGCGACTGTTATGGATCCGACTTAAATATAGTGAACACAGTAGTTTTGTATAACGCAGCCATAAACAAAACACCCGCTTCAATTTTCTAAAATTTATGAAGATATACAATCAATAATCCGTTGTCAAATAATTTGGACCATAAATCACGATTTGGGCAACCGCCACTGCTCATCGCCGGTGATGATGCACGCCGTGATACCAAGAAGCCATGGAATAGAATTTTTTCTGAGCCTGAGAAACGACGTAGCGAATTGCTTCGATTGCCGTTTGTACCGGAAAACGTAAAGGGACGGGCAAGGTGCAGGATTGGAAGAGTTGCACCTTGGTCTAAAAATCAAAGCGTGCCCTTGGAGGAGGGAATACCGACGACACGGTTGTCAAACGCAACAGCCTTTCTCAGAGCGCGCCCCATCCCCTTGAAAACCGCCTCGATCATGTGGTGCCAATTATCCCCGTAAAGCACACGGACATGCAAATTCATGCCGCCCTTGTTCGTAAAGGCGCGAAAGAATTCATTAGCCAGGGAAGCATCGAAATCGTTCTGCCGTGGCAATGGGGTTGGGAGCTCGATCTTGAAAAAAGGACGGTTGGAAAGATCCACGGTGACTTGCGCCAAGGCGTCATCCATGGGAATGACTGCATGTCCGTACCGCCATATGCCTTTGCGATCGCCCAATGCCGCGTTGATCGCCTGCCCGATGACCAGCCCCACGTCCTCGACCGTATGATGAAAATCCACCTCAACATCGCCATGGGCTTCGACAGTCAAATCCATCACGCTGTGTACGCTGAGCAGGGTCAGCATATGGTCGAAGAAACCGATGCCCGTGGTGACATCCGGCTTGCCGACGCCGTCGAGGTTCAGCCGGGTCCGGATGCGCGTCTCATTGGTGCGACGCTCGATTTCTGCGATACGCTTCATTGTGTTTCCTTCTGGAGTAAAAGCGATGGTGCCGGTCTGTAAGCAATCGATGGTGCTTGGATTGTTAAGGTTTTGTTCTTATTAACGTATTTATAAAAAGAATGCAAGCAGGGCGATCAACACAGAAATCCTTAGAAAAACAGGCTGACGCCTGCATTTTTGGAGCGACTTATCCATATTAATTTGATATGAAATTGTTCGCAGCGATAGAAGGTTGCAATTGCCGTGGTGCCCCGCTACCTTCAACGATTCGTACCGCTGAGAACGAATAGCATTATTAAGGAGTACACATGAAGAAACCCACCCCCATCCGATTCAAGGATGCGTTCAAGCAATACCGCCACGACCAGGACAAAGTCAGTTCACCTCAAGAAACCGTGGAACGATTCAGGCAACGTTTGGCCCACATCGAGCTGGACATTTTGTCCGATGTGGTTCGTATCGACAAGGGCCGGTTGGATATCCCGGTCTACTTCAGTATTTGCGGCGCCGATGCCCGTGCGGCCATTGGCAACTATAAGCAAATGGGAAAAGGGGCAACGCCGGAACAAGCCCAGGCCAGCGCAGTGATGGAACTGGCCGAACGCTTCAGCTTATTCAGCTTCCGGTCCGACGATGCCAATTTCATTGAAGCACCGCGAAACGGTCTGAAAGCCCCTGCCATGGAATTCGACCACATCGCGAAATCAGTCCGGGACGTATCGGACGATTTGTCCGTGGTAAGCGATGTTTTCGCCGACCTGCCGCTCAAATGGACCTTTGCCCACAATGTGACCCGTAACCAGGTGATGCTCGTGCCTTTCAACTGGTTCTGGACCATCAACCAGTTCAACGGGTCGTCAGCCGGCAATTGCGTCGAAGAGGCCGTATGCCAGGGCCTGTGCGAAGTCGTGGAACGGCATGTCTCGGCGTTGGTGAGCGGTCAGCGCCACGAAACGCCAAGCATCGCTGCAGCGTCGGTCCGGGACCCGGTGGCACGCAGCCTGATCGGCAAGTACCAGTCCAACGGCGTACAGTTGTATCTTTCCGATTTTACAATGGATATGGGAATTCCCAGTATTGGGGCGCTGGCCTACGACCCAAGTACCTTTCCGGCTATCAGCGAGATCGTCTGGACCGCCGGCACCATGCCCAGCGCAGAAAAAGCCCTGTGCCGGGCGCTAACCGAGGTGGCCCAACTGGCCGGCGATTTCAACAGCAGCGGAAATTACGAAGCCAGCGGTTTGCCCAAGTTCACCGACCTGGCAGCGGCCGAGTACGTGATGCACCCGGGTGCATCCGTACGCCTTGATCAACTACCCAACCTGAGTCACGACAACATCCGCGTGGAGGTGGAGCGTTGTATCAGCGCCCTGGCCGAGCGGGACATGGAGGTCTTTTTGGTGGATGTGCGTCACAAGGAACTGGACATTCCCGCTTTCTACACGATCATCCCCGGCACGCTGTTTCGGGAGCGAGCGGCATCGCCCAGCACGGGCATGATCTGTGCCAAGATCATGGCGGAAAGATTTGCGCCCCGGACGGCGATGGCCTACCTGCAGTCGTTCGATCAAAAGCTGCCCGGCAAGTATTACATTCAGTTTTACCAGGGGAAGTTACTTTTGGATATGGCTGAATATGCGTCAGCCCTCGACCATCTTCATAGAGCCGCCGACCTGACCCCGCCCGCTGAAGACCTGGCCAGCATCCTTACCTACAAGGGCATCTGTTACAAAGAGATGGGCCAATACCCGGCCGCCCTGAAAGCTTTGCATGCGGCTGACCGCATCGATCCCCAGCGCACCGATACGCTAAATCTGATGGGCTTTTGCAATTTCAAGCAACAAGCCCACGAAGAGGCCATCGACTGTTTCAAACGCGTGGTGGCCCTGAACCCCGGCTCGGCCATCGACTTTGCCAACATCGCTGTGAACTACCGCGCCCTGGGCAACACCACTCAAGCCATCGAATACTACCAGCTGGCTTTAGCGCTGGATGCTGGCCTTGATTTCGCTCGCGAGCACTTGGCGCAGCTAAGCGATAGTCCGAATGTCAAATAGTACTCGGCAAGATGGTGTAATCATTTTTTCTGCGCCCTTATACGCGTGCTGAGGCCGGCATCAGGGAATCGGCTTGTGGTGCGGATCTTCATTGGGGAAGTTGGATGCATGTCGGAGGCGCTGTTGCATCTTCTGGTCTGTAACATGCTCCAGGCGGTGGGCGGCGTAATGGGCTTCGGCATCGCAAAATCCCAACTTATCGCAAAGATAAGTCTCCCATAAACGATGTGAGCGAATCAAGTTGGCGGCGGATTGCATTCCTTTTTCGGTGAGCCGCATGTCTTGGAGGGGACAGTGGATCAACTTTTTGCGCGTCAAGTCCACCAGAGCCACATTCAGCCACCAACCGGCTTTCAGGGCCTTGCGCAAATCTTCCACCTTCACCGCCGCGGACGGCTGCCCGGTCAGCTCTCGCACACGGTAAAGCATGCCCAGCACATCATCGCGGTTGATCCGCAAGGCGAGTCGTCCCTGGGCAATCATCCTTCCCACCACACCATGGCGCGGACCGAAGAGAAAAGCCGCCAGAAAAAGCAGCCCCACTGCCACAGCCATCATGCCGGCTGTACTCGTATCCCGGAAACCGATCCAAGTGGGCACGGTAATGGCGCCCAGGTGACCCAATACCGCCGCAAGGGCGGCCAGCACCAGGCTGATCACAAGCATCGGGCCGAGCCTGTCGCTGAGCAGATGGGCCGCGGCACCCGGCACGATGAGCATGGCGATGACTATAATGCTGCCCACGCTTTCAAAAGCGGCGATGGTGGTGGCGGCCACCAATCCCATGAGCACATAGTGCATGACGCTGGCATTGAATCCCATGGTGGTGGCCAGACCGGGATCAAAAGAAGTAATGCGCAGCTCCTTGAAAAACAGCAACACAAAGGCGCTGTTGACCAGCAGCATGAGCCCATTGGTCAGGGCCGCCCGGGGCACCTCCCATCCGAAAAGGGCGTAGGTATCCAGAGGGGTCAGTTCGATGGCACCGTAAAGCACGCAGCCGGGATCGAGATCCACATGGTCGGCGGCCTGGCGGATGAGAATCAAGCCCAGAGCGAAAAGCGTGGTAAAGATCACGCCCATGGATGCACCTTGGTCCAGTCCGCTGAGTCGGTTGACACCCTGAATCAGCACGGCGGTCAGCACCCCCACCGCTACCGCGCCTGCCAGCATGGGCAAACTGTCACGGCTGCCTGTAATTAAAAAGGCGACGGCCAAGCCCGGCAGCACTGCATGGCTGATAGCGTCTCCCATCATGCTCATGCGACGCAACACGAGGTAGCTGCCCAACAAGGCGCAGGACATGGCGCTAAGCATACCGGTAACGATGATCCATGTATCGAGGAAGGTCCATTGCATTGGAGAGCCCTTTTGAAATAAGCTATGCCGTACTATTTGGATCAGAACGCCAGTCGGTCCCATGCGGGCTCCGCGGCATCTGATCGGGTACGATCCCAGGCAGACGCGCCTCTAATTCAGCGATGATGCGGGCGTCAAGGACGTGCTCGATGGCATCGGCGCCCCAATCCACCTGCCCCGGCGCCGTATCGGCGTGGGTGATCAGATAGGCTTCCCAAAGTCGGTGTTTTCGCACCACGCCGTGGGCCTGGGCGAGCCCGGCCGGACTGAACAGGAAGCGGCCCTGGTCATCTTGTCGAAGCAATTGTTTACGGATCAAACGCCGAAGAACGCGCTGGAGGCTGCCGGCCTTCCACGAGCGCCCGGCCATCAGCGCATCCAGACACGGTCCCGCATCGGCCACATCTGCCGTTGTTGTGGCAAGATGATCTTCGCGCCATTCGTAGAGCTGGCGCAGCAGGTTCTCGCGCACCACCCGATTTTTCAGGCGCACGCGATCCAAGGCGGTGCTAAGCAGACCGCCGGCCGTTCCGAAAACCAGACTAAAGGAAAAAACAGCGGCCGCGGTCAGCACGATCACCGCGCCGGCCGGAAGGTTGGCCATAAGAGCGCTGATACCGGCACCGATCATACCGCTTAGGGCGCCGAAGAAGGCGGACAGCCACAGCATCCCCCCGAGCCGGCGGCTCCAAAAACGCGCCGCCGAAGGCGGAATGATCAACAGGGCCACTACCAGAATCAACCCCACGGCTTGCAATCCCACCACCGTCACCACCACCACCAGCGTCATCATGAAAAAATCCAGACGCCCCACAGGCCACCCCTGAGTGACGGCAAAGTCGGCGTCGAAACAAATCAGGGCGAATTCCTTAAAAAAAAGCAAGCACAGCGCCGCGGCCAGAAAGGCGGCGACGGCGATGAGCAGGGCATCGGCAAATAGCATGGAAGCCGTCTTGCCGTAGATAAACGAGGAGAGCCCGGCGGCATTGCCAGCCGACATGCGTGTGGCAATGCCCATTACGGCGATGCCGAGCCCGAAGTAAACACTCAACACCACCCCCAGAGCCGCATCATCCTTCAAGCGGGAGTAGCGCTGGATCAGCAGCACCGATCCGGTACCCAGCACTGCAAAGATCGCTGCTCCGAGGATCAGCCCGATCAGATGCTTGCCGTCTTCCAGCAATAGGGTCATCACGATAAAGGCCAGGGCGATGCCCGGCAACGTGGCGTGGCTCAACGCATCACTGAGCAGCGCACGCTTGCGCAGGATGAGAAAAGTGCCACTCAGGCCAGCCGCCAATCCCAACAAAGTGGTGCCTATGATCACCACCCGGGTATTGTAATCCTGAAGCGTCATCACCCTTAGCAGTTCCTGAACAGCGGGCCACTGAAAATGGGCTTCGGCCAGACTGGCGGCATGAACCGGTAAACCCCATCCCAGCACAACAAAGAGCGCGGGCAGCCCGGCCCGTATTCGTCCGACAGATCCAACGGCTGTCCTTACAGGCATCATCGGTGCAACTCCTTCGCGCCGCCGGACCCGATGCCCGGCTGCTGGGCGTACTGATGCAGCGCCTGGCTGAACAGGGTCAGTTTGCCGCCATAGGTCTTTTTTAGATTCTCCTCGGTGAACACCTCGTCCACCGGACCGGCTGCGACCACCCGCATGTTGAGCAATACGACATGGTCAAAGTAGGCAGGTACGGTCTGCAGATCGTGATGGACCACCACACAGGTTTTGCCGGCTGACTTGAGTTCCTTGAGCAGGGCGATGATAGCCTTTTCCGTGGCCATGTCCACACCGGCAAAGGGTTCGTCCATAAAGTAAATGCGGGCATCCTGGGCCAGGGCCCGGGCCAAAAAGACACGCTGCTGCTGGCCGCCGGAAAGCTGGCTGATCTGGCGACCGGCATAGTCCTGCATGCCGACCTTGCGCAGTTCCGCCACAGCCTGCTCGCGATGGCGTCGCGTCACCGGCCGCAACCAGCCGATCTTGCCGTACAGCCCCATGGCCACGACGTCGGCGGCGCTTACCGGGAAATCCCAATCCACACTCTCGCGCTGGGGCACATAGCCCACTAAACGACGCTGAACCTCATACGCGCGTCCATAGATACGCACATCGCCGGTGGCCCTGGGCACCAAGCCCAGCACCGCCTTAATAAGAGTGCTCTTTCCGGCGCCATTTGGCCCCACGATGGCGATCAGCCGCCCCTCGGGCATGGACAGATCCACATCCCACAACACCGGCTTGCGGTGGTAGGCGACGGTCAGGTCGTTGATATAAATAGGCGGCGCAGTATCCAACGATGGTCGACTCGTTTTCGCCCCGAAAAAGCTGAACATGACAAATTTCCTTTGCATTATTATTGGCGAGGGTCATTATTGACGATCTCGTTTTTTCCCTTTAGCTTACCCGACATCCCGTTCTCCGGCGCCGACCCGCCCAATGCCCGGGCGATGGTGGTCACGTTGTGATCGATCATGCCCACGTAAGTGCCTTCGTAGCTACCCGCCGGTCCCATGGCGTCGGAGAAAAGCTCGCCGCCGATCTTCACATGGTGACCGCGGGCCGCGGCGCCCTCAATCAGCGCCTTCACGTTCTTGTCGGAAACACTGGTCTCCACGAATACTGCCGGAATTTTTCGTCGCACCAGTTCGCCCACGATGCGGTTGATATCTTTCAGTCCCGCCTCGGATTCGGTAGACAGCCCCTGGATTCCCGACACTTCGATGTCATAAGCCCGGCTCATGTAATTGAAGGCGTCGTGGGCCGTCACCAAAATTCGCTGGGGTGCGGGGATAGAAGCAATGACTTTCCGGGCGTAGGCGTCGAGTCGGACAAGCCGGGCCTGATACCGCCCGGCGTTTTTTATATAGCTTTCGGCGTTGGCCGGATCAAATTCCACCAAGGCGTCACGCACGACAGTAACCGCCTTTTGCCAACAGCCGACATCCATCCAGACGTGGGGATCCTGATGGCCCGATGCGGCATCGTCTATGAGGTTGCCTTCCTGCAGCAATTCCGTTACCGCATGGACTGGCCGATTGCGCGCGACCTTGACCAACATATCGGTCATCTTCCCTTCCAACAGCAATCCGGAGTAGAAAACAATGTCGGATCGGAGCAGAACGGCAACATCCCCGCGCGTGGGATTATACACATGGGGGTCAACACCAGCGCCAATGATGTTGGTCACTTCCGCCTTATCCCCGGCCACCGCTTTAACAATATCGGCCACCATGCCCACGGTGACGCCGGCTTTGAACGGATAAACGCCCTTGTAGGCGCCGGCAACGACCGTCTGAGCGCACATCAAAACCCCCAGAATCAAGGCCGCAGCACCCGAACTGCCCTGAAACACCCAGTCTTTCAAATGATTCGCATGAATCATACCCAACGTCCCCTTTTGTGATTATGTTTCAGTTTTGCGTTATCGCGTCTTGCAACGCATGTTAAGCTCAAAAACGACTTGGTCAACTCGTAGCGGCAGTCATCTACATTCATAGACATTTGGATAGACCCTGTCGGCGGTCCCACACGCCATTTTTGAAGGAACATCATATTTGCGATCGACGCTGCTATGCGATTTCTTCGGTTGCATAGTGACTTGCACGATGCTATTTACAGGATGTTAACTAAAGGCAGCCGTTGGTATGGTTTAACTTTCGGTCAAGCTGTAAATTCAGTTTGCCGTCGGAGGGTATCGTCGACACTGAGGATCATATGATGCGAAAAGCGTCGATACCATGCTATCCACCCCCTGCCGGCACCTTAGGACCCGGCTATGTGGGAAACAACAGGATGCGCCGGTGTAAACGATAAGGTTGAAACGGCCATTTTGAAGGTGGGGCTGTCACACAAATAGTGATAAGATATTGTTTTTCATATCAATTATGGCGCGAGTGTCAATTTGACGAGAAGCCGCGACAGGATTTCAACCTCCAAGCATATCAATAATTGTGTAATTATTTGCACTGAGTGGGCACAATCATTGACATAGAACCATCGCATTGGCATACTTGATGTTCGAAAAGCAAGGTCCGATTTATACCGTTTTAATCCTTTTTGGATTGAATGAAAAATCATTTTGCATTAAAACACGACTTTTCACCCGGTATCTTATGAATGATGAGCCTATTACAATGAACACAGCAACCAAACACGTTCTATTTGTTGACGACGAGGAATCCATACGAAAACTTGCCATCAAACATTTCGAACGATTTGCGAATGAGTTCCGGGTAACGTTAGCTGAAAATGGTAAAGCCGCCTTGGATATTGCGAATAAGGAATCCGTCGACCTTGTCATAACGGATTTGCATATGCCCGTCATGGATGGCTTCGAACTGATCGGCATTCTCAATAAAAAATATCCCATTGTACCCGTTTTCGTAACCTCCGTGGATGTCACTCCGGAACTGGATGCCGCCCTTGGCTCGCTTGAGTCCCTTCGATTTTTCAAAAAACCTTTTGATTTCAAATACTTATCAGAGTGCATCCTAACTGATTTAAAAGCAAGCGCAGAGGGGAAAATCAGTGGTATTGCCGTTCCGTCCCTGCTTCAGCTCATGGAGATGGAGCAACGCACCTGCCTTCTCACCATAAGCTCTGATGACAAAACAGGAGAGGTGGTCTTTTCCAAAGGGAAATTGATCGATGCCAAAACCGACACACGCGTTGCGGAAGCCGCGGCACAAGAAATCATCAGTTGGGAAAATGCCAGCGTCGAAATCAAAAGCATTTTCAGTCTTCCGGAAAGAAGTATTACACATCCGTTGATGACCATCTTGCTGGAAGGAATGCGGCTAAAAGATGAAAAAAAGAGCGATCGACAACCCGACGCATCAGATACGCAATCATTTCATCATCAAAGCTGGCAAGGTGACGAAACATCGGATGAGGAGTACGATGAATTAAAGGCACAAAAAGCCAGTATTCCAGCCGAGCTAGTTTCCCTTATTCGATCGACACCGAATATCTACGCCTGTAAGATATATAATCGAGATGACTTCATGCTTGCCAAGAGCAGCAAGCAAGATTCCAGCCTCAACATTTCCTTGTCTCGCTATTTCCGACCGGTGCCCGATTTAGAGAAAGCCCTGGCCAGTGGAAAATTCACCTACTTCCTTGTGAATTCTGAAAACGCTGAACGATTCCTGTTCTTCGAATTTAAAAAGCTGCGCTTGATCCTTTCGTTGAAACCGGAATTCAATATCACGGAATTCTGGCAACAAGTCAATGAGATAAGGTTCCAAAGAAGAAAATGAGTGGGGATATGCGACAAGCCCTGAATGAGATGAATTTGATTCCAGGTGTAATGGGCGGATATGTATACAACCCGGAATTGGGCGTCATCGAGAAAAACCTGCCGCCTGTATTCAAGGAAGAGAGGCTGCGAGATATCAGCACTCAGCTTGTAGCGCTGGAGCGGCATTTCGGTTCAGATTTTCCTGATCACACGGACGCTTTTCTGTTTTTTGAAATGTTTGCAATCACAATTCGAGAAATCGAAAATAATTTTTTTTTCATATTGTTATTTGATCCCAAATCGAAAACAAATGTACTCTCTGTCTCGATTAATTTGATTCTTGAAGAAATGAGACCGCTGGTTCGCGAATACAAAGCGGACGAGGTCTTAGAGTCCCCTTCCAAGCATCATCCAAAAAACAGCCGAAAATCGTCGGTCAAGCGCAACATGGTCGAAGAGGTAATGTCCAAAGGACCACTATCGGACAACTTGAAAGAATTGGAAAAGCTGTTGGTAAAGATTCTAGGTCCGGTGGCGCCCTTGATGTTCAAAAATGCATTGGAGCAATGGTGTGAAGAGCAAACTCCTTCA
>JABDRH010000112.1 GCA_013041835.1 Desulfatitalea sp.
GCCCCCACCCGAACAACGGCGCCGGCCGTGGCAAAAAAGGTATAGGGCGATGTGACCACGCGGTCCCCCGGTCCAATACCCGCGGCCATGAGGGAAATGATCAGGGCGTCCGAGCCTGAGGATACGCCCACTGCATGAGCGGTCCCGCAGTAGCCGGCAAGCTTGTCCTCCATACGCGCCACCTGGGGGCCCAAAATGAAGTGTTGGCTGTCGCAAATCTCGTCCAAACAGGCCCGGATCTCTTCCCGCAACGGCCGGTACTGCGCTTTTAAATCCAATAAGGGAACATGCATGTCGTTACACCTCCTTCACAGGTCCCTACCCCACCCGTGCGGCAGACCATTTGCGCGATTTACTGTCGTTTTGAACCGGTTTAATCTCGCCGCAACGGGTCTCCATGGCGGCGTAGCCGAGCAGGGCTTTGACTTCCCGGTCCAGTTCATCGTCTGGCTGGATGCGCCATTGATCCGACATGGCGATGACCGTTTCCACCTCGCTGTCGACCTTCAGGTGCAGAAAACCAGCGCAGTCGCCGGGATGGCGCCGGATGATGTCGTGCAACTGTTCCAGAGCCGCCTTGTCCGTGCGCATCGCCTCTATGATGAAATGCACCTCCGCGGTCCAAAGCCGCTGGGCCTCCTCCATGGCGATAATGGCATCGGCCAACACCTTGGGTCCCTTTTCATCCTGCTGCACCTTGCCCTGAACCATCACCGGCCGGTCTTCGGTGAGCAGATCCCGGCATGCGGCATAGACGGACGGAAAGATGACCACTTCGATGACGCCTTCCAAGTCCTCCAATTGCATGAAGGCCATCAACTCTTCTTTCTTGGTGCGGATCACCTTGGTGCTGATCACCATGCCGCCCAATCGCATATTCAGGCCGTCGTTGCTTTCGTCCATGACGCCGGTGGTAATGGTGCCGAACTTGACCATGGTATCGTGATGGGGTGCCAGCGGGTGGCCGGAGATGTAAAAGCCGAGAGCCTCCTTTTCCCGTGCCAGCCGTTCGCGCTCGGGCCATTCGGCAATATTGGGCGGGCTCGGCGGCGTGATGGACAAATCGCAGGCCGAACCGTCGTCAAAAAGCCCCATCTGGGGGTCGCAGCGCTCCTTTTGCACCTTTTGGCCATAATCCAGCGCATCTTCCAACATGGCCATCATCTGGGCGCGATAGGCGCCGAAACTGTCAAAGGCGCCGCAGGCGATAAGGTTTTCCACGACACGCTTGTTCACTTTACGCGGGTCCACCCGCTCGCAGAAATCAAGCAGGGAAGCAAAGGGCCCATGCTTCCGGCGCTCTGCCGCGATGGCCTCCACGGCGCCTTCGCCCACATTTTTTACCGCCACCAGGCCGAATTGGATCTTTTCATCGGCCACGGTGAAGGTGACATCGCCCCGGTTGACATCAGGCGGCAGGACGTCGATCCGGTGAGTGCGGCACTCGTTGATGTACTTGACCACGCCATCGATGGAGGTCATTTCGCTGGTGAGCAGGGCGGCGATGAACTCCACCGGGAAATGGGCTTTGAGATACGCGGTCTGATAAGCGATCAGGGCATAGGCCGCGCTATGGGATTTGTTGAAACCGTAACCGCCGAACTTTTCCATCAGGTCGAACAATGCCACGGCCTTCTTCTCGTCGTGACCGTTTTCCACGGCACCCTTGACGAAGCGCTCGCGGTGCTGGGCCATCATGGCGGCGATCTTCTTGCCCATGGCTTTGCGCAGGCCATCGGCTTCGCCCATGGTATAGCTGGCCAGGGCGCCGGCGATCTTCATCACTTGCTCCTGGTAAACGATGACGCCGTATGTCTCCTTGAGAATCGGCTCAAGTTCGGGCAGCATGTACTCGACGGACTTGCGGCCGTGCTTGCGCTCCACAAAATCGTCCACCATGCCGCTATCCAGCGGGCCGGGCCGGTAAAGGGCCACCAGGGCGGTGACGTCGGCGAAAGATTCGGGTTTCATGCGCACCAGCAGGTCCTTCATGCCCGAACTTTCGAGTTGGAAGACGCCGGTGGTGTCGCCGGCGGCCAGCAACTTGTAGGTTGCCGCATCGTTGAAATCGAGATTGGTCAGGTCGGGGACCGATTTGCCCTGCTGACGGATCAGGCCCAGGGTGTTGTCGATGACCGTCAGGTTGCGCAGGCCGAGAAAGTCGAACTTGACCAGGCCGATCTCCTCCACCAGCTTCATGTCGAACTGGGTCACGACCTCGCCCTTTTTGCCCTTGTACAGGGGCAGGTAATCCACCAGGGCCTTGTCGCCGATGACCACGCCGGCCGCGTGGGTCGAGGCATGCCGC
>JABDRH010000116.1 GCA_013041835.1 Desulfatitalea sp.
CCGCCTGTTCGATGTCTGATCTGGGAAACTCGAAATCGTTGTCGCAAAGAGGGTTATGTCGCACTGTGGTTTGGGTCCTGGATGCGAAATCAGTATCAGGGTGCGGGCAATCAAAAATTGCACCGGATTGCGCCGCGTAAACGGACGCAAAGGCAAGCACGATGGTGCAATTCCTTTCACTGCACCCTTGAGCGCCACTCATAGAGAAGTCCGTGCATCCTGTCAAGGAAGACGGGAAAAAAGGCAAGCAAGATGGGGAATTTTTTTTCCTGCGCCCTTAACGCCTTCATAACGAAAAAAAGAGGTCAAAGTGCAACATTTGCGAAACGATGCAACGCTTACGCAATGCGTCACAAAACTATTGGCCGGCCCTTGCTTCCCACAATATGAATTCGTGCGCTCCGGGGCTACATTTGCCCACCTGCACACGATGTCGGCCGAGTTGCAGACTTCGTTTCGACACGTCCCGCGTGACCGGCCCGTCTGTTTGTGTGCAAATGACAAAGCCACAGTGGCCGCGGCCCTGCTGGCGTCGTTGGCTGGCGGGCCAACCCTGGTCGTGCCCTATGCCTTTTCAAAACAGGCGCTGTCCGAATTGCATGCGCTTACCGGCTATCCATTGGCGGTGACGGATGCAAGCCGACCGGTCCCTGAAGGCGTTCAGTCCATCATGCCGGAAGGCGGGCATGTTTCGAGGGCAATCGGCAAGTCGACACCCAAGTCGCTGGATGAAGATTGGGTGCATTTGTTCACGGGTGGATCGACGGGAAAGCCCAAGCTGTGGACCAAATCGGTGCGCAACCTCATTTCCGAGACCCTGTCCATTGTTTCAACCTTTGCAATTACCGAGCAGGATCACCTGGTGGCCACCGTCGATTCCAATCACATTTACGGGCTGTTATACGCTGTTTTAACCCCACTTTTGGCGTCGGCCAAGGTGACGGCAACAACGCCCTCTTTTCCCAATGAAATCATTCGGGCGGTGAACGATGCCGACGCTTCCATCCTGATCAGCGTGCCGGCGCACTACCGTGCGCTAAACGGCTTAACGATGCATGCGCCAAATCTTCGTCTGGCCTTATCGTCTGCCGGCATGCTGGCGGAAGTCGACGCCAACGCGTTTGAGACCCAGACGGGTGTGGGGGTCACCGAGATCTACGGATCAACTGAAACCGGCGGCATTGCGTCACGCATGAGAGCCCGCGGCGAATCCGATTTCAAACCATTGAAGTCCGTCCAGGTTCGTGTGGCCGATGAACATCTTCAAGTGAAATCCGACTACTTGTCTCCAGGTCTTAGCCTTGAAGACAATGGCTTCTTTCAAATGGGCGACCGGGTGGCGCCCACTCAAGGCGGGCGATTCATGCTGCTCGGCCGCGCGGACGGCGTCATCAAGGTGGGCGGGCGACGCGTGGACCTGGAGGCTGTCCGCGAAGCGATCATCGCCTATCCCGGAATTCGTGACGCATTGGTGATTGCACTGCCGGTAGGCGCCGGCCGGGAAAACCAGATCGCCGCGATCATCGAGGGTGAAGTGTCAATGGACGGATTGAATCGTTATTTCGCAAAACACCTGGAAGCCCATGCGCGACCCCGGAGAATCAAGACGGTTCAATCGATGCCGGTGACATCCGCCGGCAAATATGACCGAAAGGCCATAGTGCGCCTTTTTGCTTCAGAGCCGCATAAAAAGATGGATGGGCAAATGTACACTGAAATGTAAAAAGTCATTATCAACTGTAAATATGGGCATCTTCAAGCGATCGGCGACGGAACATATTAAAAAATCGGTATTTGAGCCTTGAATTCCCTTCCCCCGGCAACGATTAAAAAATTTGGCGGCTAGTTCATAATCATTGCTTAGAAGCGGCGTGTCGGGAAAGGCCCTCAGGATTTCGGAAATCTGGTCAAACTGTGAAGTTGACTTGATGCCGGAAAGAATCTCCTGCCGTATCGGCCCCAGCAATTGAACTCTTGCATCATGAATCAGTTGCTTCAATGCTGTGACAACAGGGTCGTCGCTTTTATTGTCGCGCCTCAAAGCCAGAGACCAAACGCATGTATCGACGATGATTTTCACTGAACGTTCCGCTGCTTTTTATAATCGTAATCAGGGTCGAAATCAATTTTCCCGAAATAATTCAGTATTCGTTTTTGCTGACGTCTTTGAATGTATTCCTCCAAAGCTTCGACAATCACCGCCTTTTTTGTTTTGTGACCGCCGATTTTTTTCGCGCTTTCTATTAAGGTATTGTCAATATCAAGGTTTGTAGCCATATCCCCTCCTTTAAGGGCGCAGGAACAAAATAATTCTCCAATCTTGCTTGTCTTTGAGCCCGCCTGCGGCGTTACATCCACCGGCACATATCCTGATATGCACCGGCGGATGTGCCTTGCAGGCGAACCCAAATCCAGCGCAACCTTGGGGAATTATTTTTTTCCTGCGCCCTAACCCAAATATTGTTACAAATTATGGCACAATAAAATGTACAAATCAATGTGCGCGTCGAGGCAATGTAACCCTATTTTTGCGTGACCCCTGAGAATCAAGGCGGTTCGATCGATGCCGATGGCACCCGCCGGCAAATATGACCGAAAGGCCATGGCGCGCCTTTTTGCCTCGGCGCCGCCTAAAAAAATGGAGTGATGATTAGACGATGCGCAACAGCCATCGCATACCGTAGGCCAAAACACTCACAGACATAAGGCCCGCGAACCACAGCGCCACGAACCAAAGCCATTGCCTTTGAGAGCTAGTAATGGGCTTCATGTGAGCTTTTTCCCCGGAAAATATAGTAGCAATATCCGGTATACGCCAGAACCATGGGAAGCAGCACCACGGTGCCCACCAGCAACAGGGATTGCGACTCCGGCGCCGCCGCCGCCATGCGATAGGTCACCTCAAACGGCACCAGCCAGGGCCACATGCTTACGCCGAGTCCGATATAATTCATCAGGAAAATGCCGATGACGGCAAGGAAGGGACGATACTCGTTGCCCTTGTGCAGGTCCCGCCATAGAAGAATGAACAGGGCGACACAGGATAACGGCATGACCATCAGAATCAAGAAATTCGGCATGCTGAACCATAGGGCCCGGATGTTATCGTTCATCAGCGGCATGCATAGGCTGACCAGCCCCATGAAAAAGGCGACATAACCGAACAGGTAGCCGGCGCTTTTGCGGGCCCAGTCCTGAGTGATATCCTCGGTTTTCATGACCAGCCAGGTGGCGCCCAGCAGTGCGTATCCGAAAATCAGGGCCATTCCGACCATCAGGCTGAAGGGGCTCAGCCAGTCCAGGGCGCCCCCGTCGAAAGCACGGCCCGTGACCGACACCCCTTGAACAAATGCGCCCAGCACCGTGCCCTGAGCGAAGGTGGCGACCAGGGAGCCGAAGTGAAACGCATGATCCCAAAGCCGGCGGGAACGGCCCTTGGCCTTGAAACGAAACTCGAACGAGACCCCCCGCAGAATCAGGCCCAGCAGCATGATAATCAGCGGCATGTAGAAAGCCGGCATTAAAATGGCGTAGGCCAGCGGGAATGCGGCAAAGAGGCCGCCGCCGCCCAGCACCAGCCAGGTTTCGTTGCCGTCCCAAAACGGCGCGACGGAAGACATCATGCGGTCACGGCATTTGTCCGATGGGGCGAATGGAAAGAGAATGCCGATTCCCAGATCGAAGCCATCCAGCAAGACATACAAGAGGATGGCGGTGGCGATGAGCCCGTACCAGATCAGGGGCAAATCTACGATGTGGGCCAGATTAAACATGGTGTCCTCCCGATTTTTGCGCCAGGTCCGGAATGATGGGGG
>JABDRH010000117.1 GCA_013041835.1 Desulfatitalea sp.
GACGTGGACACTGGCAACAGCACCGCGCCGGATTGCGCCATCCCATCCTATACCCAGATCTTTGGCGATTTTATGGTGCGACTGGCCGAAGCCAATGATCGTATCGTTGCGGTTACGGCCGCCATGCCCGAAGGCACGGGGCTGGCGACGTTTGCCGAAAGGTTTCCGGAACGCTTCTTCGACGTGGGCATCGCAGAACAACACGGTGTAACATTTGCCGCCGGCCTGGCGGCGGAAGGTTATCGACCGGTAGTGGCCATCTACTCGACCTTCCTGCAGCGCGCCTATGATCAAATCATCCATGATGTCTGCATCGAAGGTTTGCCGGTTATCTTTGCCATCGACCGCGGCGGCCTGGTGGGCGAGGACGGCCCCACTCACCACGGTCAGTTTGACATATCCTACCTGCGCAATCTGCCCAACATGGTGGTGATGGCGCCTAAGGATGAGAACGAATTGTGCCGGATGCTGACAACGGCGGTGTATCACGACGGTCCCATTGCCATTCGGTACCCACGCGGTACAGCCTTGGGAGTGCCGCTGGATGACCCTGTGGGCCCAATTGCCATCGGTCAGGCGGAAATTATCTGTCAGGGCGACGACTTGCTGATACTGGCCGTGGGACGTATGGTTCAGGAAGCCATGATCGCGTGTCGTGCCCTTGCCGCAGAGGGAATCCATTGCACCCTGGTCAACTGCCGCTTTGTTAAACCTTTGGATGAAGAGCGGATCGTGCCATTGGCTGGGCGTATTCCGCTGATCCTCACCCTTGAAGAAAATGTGCTGCAGGGCGGATTCGGCAGCGCCGTGACGGAAATGCTCTGCGAACGGCACATCGCACCGGTATTGTTTAAAAAAATCGGACTACCGGATTGTTTTATCGAGCATGGTGCCCAGGCTGCGTTGCGCGCGACCTATGGCCTGGATGCCGGCAGCATCGAAAGGACCATCCTTGAGATGGTTGCGGCGGCAAAACCGTCAGGTCGAAAGCTCAATGCAGTAGCCCCCTCGTGTTAGCGGTAAGGCATGCCGGAAAAAAAAAGACTCGATATCGTGATGGTCGATCAAGGGCTTGCCCCAAGCCGTCAGCGGGCTAAGGCGTTGATTATGGCCGGCAAGGTGCTGATGGACACCCAGCGCATGGATAAGCCCGGCGCGCTAGTGCCCGCGGATATCGTCCTTTCGGTCAAAGACAATGACCCACCCTTTGTAAGCCGGGGCGGATTGAAACTGCAAGCCGCCCTCGCCTCCTTGAATCTTTCAGTGGCGCAGCTTGTCTGCATGGATGTAGGCGCCTCCACCGGCGGTTTTACCGATTGCCTGTTGCAACGCGGCGCAGCAAGAGTCTATGCCGTGGATGTCGGCTACGGTCAACTGGCCTGGCAATTGCGTCAGGACACGCGCGTAGTGGTGATGGAACGAACCAACATCCGTCATATGACCGAGGAACAGATGCCCGAACAAGTGGACCTAGTTACAATCGACACGGCATTTATCTCGTTGAAGATCGTGGTGCCCGCCGTCTTGAAGTTTCTTAAACCCCAGGGCCGTATCCTTGCCTTGATCAAACCTCAGTTCGAAGCAGGCAAAGGCCGGGTCGGTAAAGGTGGCGTTGTCAGGGATGTGCAGCAGCAGGCGCAAATCATCCAAACACTGGTCTGCTTTTTCGAGGCCATGCATTTGACTTGCGGTCCGGTGGTGCCCTCTCCAATATTAGGCCCAAAAGGCAACCAGGAGTTCATCATTGTGCTGCACCCTTTCGATTCCTTTATATAATCAGTATTTTTGGGCTTGATTTTTACACTGTGCCTGTATATCAATTCGGATTCATATCCACCCCAAACGTCATAGAGAGGAGTGAGAGTAATCCAATATGTCGGAAAAGCTGAGAAATATTGCCCTAGTCGCTCATGGCGGGGCAGGCAAAACATCACTGGCAGAAGCCATGTTGTTCAAGGCGGGTGTAACCACCCGACAGGGGCGAGTGGAAGACGGCAATACCGTTATGGATTTTGAGCCGGAAGAACTCAAGCGCCAAACCAGCATCAGCTCCAGCTTTGCTCAAGCTCCGTGGAAAAAACATGACATCACCATCATCGACACACCGGGTGACCAGAACTTCTTTACCGATACGAAGCTGTGCATGCAGGCCGCCGATGCCGCCATAGTGGTGGTTGACGCCGTGGACGGCGTAAAAGTGCAAACGGAGCAGGCTTGGGATTTTGCAACGGATTTCGAGGTGCCGGCCACCATCTTCATCAATAAGCTGGATCGGGAGCGTGCCGACTTCCAGCGGGCTTTCGAGGATATAAAGACCTCATTTGAGGCGCCCAAGCCGATCATCGTGCAGTTGCCCATCGGCAACGAGGCGGAATTCAAGGGCGTCGTGGATCTAGTGGCCATGAAAGCCTTCACCTACGACGACAGTGGCAAGGTTAGCGCCGGAGACATTCCGGCAGACATGAAAGATATCGTGACGGCTGAACGCGAAGCCTTGATTGAGAATGTGGCCGAGGCCGATGATGCCCTGATCGAAAAATACCTCGAGGGCGAGGCGCTTTCCGATGACGAAATTCATAATGCACTGCGCAAAGGCATTCGCTCACGCACCTTTGTGCCGGTGCTGTGCGGCTGCGCCAGCAAAGGCGTCGGGATCGACATCTTGATGGATTTCGTCGTCAACTGCCTGCCCTCTCCGCTCGACATCGCGGCACGTCAGGCGGTAAACGCCAAGGACGGCAGTGACATGGCGCTGGCGCCGGTCGCCGACGGCCCTTTTGCCGCATTTGTCTTCAAAACCGTTGCCGACCCGTACGCCGGACGCTTGTCGATTTTTCGAGTGGTGCGCGGCACGGTCGGCGCCGACGGCACCTTTTTCAATACCACCAAGGACACCAAGGAGCGGTACAACCAGCTTCTGACCATGATGGGCAAGGAGCAAAAGCCGGCTACCGGCGCCGGGCCCGGATCCATTCTGGCCGTGGCCAAACTTAAAGAAACCACCACCGGCGACACATTGTGCGCTGAAAGCGAAAAAGTAAAATTCAAGACAGCGGAACCCATCGCCACGCTAATCACCTTCGCCCTGGAACCTAAATCCAAAGGCGACGAGGACAAGATCCTCTCCTCTTTAAACCGCCTGCTCGAAGAGGATCAGGGGCTCAAACTGGAGCGTAACACTGAAACCAAAGAGATTCTGCTTTCGGGTTCGGGCCAGGTTCACATCGAAGCCACCCTGGAAAAACTGAAACGCAAGTTCAATGTGGAAGTGAACCTTAAGCCACCCAAGGTGCCTTATCGCGAAACCGTTAAGAAAAAAATTCGCGTTCAGGGGCGGCATAAGAAACAGACTGGCGGTCACGGCCAATTCGGCGACTGCTGGATCCAGCTTGAACCCCAACCTAGAGGCAAGGGATTTGAATTCGTGGATGCCATTGTGGGTGGCGCCATACCCCGCCAGTACATCCCCGCCGTTGAAAAAGGCATTGTTGAAGCATCGGAAAAAGGGGTGTTGGCGGGCTACCCTGCGGTGGACTTTAAGGTCACCCTTGACGATGGCTCGTATCATGCAGTGGACAGCTCGGAAATGGCCTTCAAGATCGCCGGCAGCCTGGCTTTCAAGAAAGCGGTGGAACAGGCCAATCCAGTCCTGCTCGAGCCGATCATGAAAGTACGCATCACCACGCCCGATGAATTCATGGGAGACATCATGGGCGACCTCAACGGCCGCCGCGGCAGGGTTCTGGGAATGGACAGCGGCGGCAAATATCAGGTCATCAACGCCGAAGTGCCCATGGCGGAATTCCTCACCTATGCACCGGACCTGCGCTCCATGACAGGCGGCCGAGGCATCTTTTCCATGGAATTTGAACGTTACGAGGAAGTGCCGGCCCAGATTGCCGACAAGCTATTAGCCGAGCTAAAAAGCCAGCGGGAAGAGTAACCATCATCGAATAATAATAGAATACACCGAGCCGCCCTTCCCTCTTTCGTCCGACCAAAGGGAAGGGTGGCTTCTTGAGAACACTTGGCGCTATGGTTAATCATCGGCGCCATCGGTCGGTTCGCGCATAAATAAGATCAGCATTTATGTGCGAGCCCTCATGATGGCCGGTTTCAAAACCGCTCTTACTCTGACCGCATTTTTAGCCAAGAAAATAGTCAACTCTTCCAGATCCATTTCATCCATCTGTACGCCTGCCGCTTCAACCAACCCGGCTAGCTCAGCAGCGGCATCCGTGACCCTGTCAATAGCATTGGCGGCTTCTGCGCGCGATATGTCAGCCATTGTTTGAGTTATGCTGCTTGGCTATTGGCTTTGGTCTGAATGCCATTGTTCTGGTCTTGCGTGGATTCGTTCCGGGTTGCCTTATTCCGCTTGCCGGCAGGCGCCGCCTTTACCGGCTTCACGATTTTCAATATTTGAATCACAGATGTAGCGTTCTTTGCCAGAACAAGAGAGATGTCTTCGATCACTTTCTCATCGAGATTGAGACCATGGTCCCCCTCTTTTATCATCCCGGCCAGTTCCTCAGCGGCATCCAGCATCATATCGTATGCCTCGGCCTCTTTTTTGTTGGAAAAGGTTTTGTCGAGCTCAACACCATTTCTGACCACAACATATTTTGCGATTACAGACATTGTTCGATCTTCCTCTTTTTTCGGTTGGTCTTATGACCCTTCGCGTCAGCACAGACATCGGCGCAAAGGTTTCCAGGACAGAGCCCACATCCAGCCTGGCTGGATAAAGCCCAAGCCAATATACGTCTAAAAAATTCAACCCACTATAAAGGAGTATTGCGTCAAGGTCATGCTTTTTTTTCGGTGTTATCTGAGTCCACAATGTCGTCCGGCGCTTGTATCCAGCATGACCGGCAAGCCACCGTGTAAAGAAGGGCTAAACCCGAAACTCTGGTCCCAGACCGCATCGTCTTCCATGCACAAGTAGGTGGTAAGGTCCGGGGCATGACGTCTTATCCGGGCCATCAGGTGCTTGTATATCTTGATACGCAACGGCTTGAAATATCGCATTTTGTTGTCCAGCCCGGGAATGAATTCACCATAGATGATGGCCGAACTGGGAAAGCGCTTCTGTATGACGCTATGCAACAGCGGCATGAAGCGCAAGGTGCCCATGCTGATCCAGGCGATGTTTTCCGCTGACACATGGCCGAAAATGGCATCCACAACCTGCGCATATGCCCGTTCACAACCAGGATAGAGAATGATGGGATCGAAGTGAAAGGCCAACGGATAGCCCCATGCCTGGCACTGGGCGGCAGCTCGTAAACGTGCCTTCAATGTGGCGGTACCCCGTTCCTGGTCGGCGATCACCTCAGGCGTATTTACCGACCACGCCACGATGGTTTTTCGTTTGTGAGGCAGGCCCTCGAGGCCGGCGATGGCTGTTGTCTTGGTTTTAAGCTCAAGCACAGACCGCTCCTGGCGACCAAAGTGCGTCACCAATCGGTGGGTCAGATCGGAATATGACTCCCAGATTAGACTGTCGGTGAACTCCCCGGTTCCGATCCTTAATTGCTGGCCCGAATCGATTAACTGATCAAGTTCGGCGAACAGGTCTTCGTGATTGACAAAGAAATGCAGCAGCGGTGGGTGAAAGTAGCTCTGAAGGATGCAGTAGGCACAATCCATGGTGCAGTATGTGCCGATATTCAAAATGTGATAGTCGCAGCAGGTGTACTCCCTAGTGCCTGGGCATTTGCGCAGGAAAGGACCGTGATTGGCGGTCAGCACGAGCGCCTGTTTGCCGGCCGCGCAGGGATCATCGGCGCGCTTGATTTGTTCGTAGACTTGAGCGATGTTCTCTGTTCGGATGGGGGACAACCCCAGCACGCGGGCAAACCGTCCCACCACGGAATCATCCATGTTGTGCGTCGTGTCTACATAAAGGGCTGTGATGGTCATGGTTAGAGAGGCAGAGCGGCAATAAATGACATTGACTTGTTCATGACTTGTTGAAGAGCAGAATCCAGGGCAGCAAAAGAATAGCTGCAATGATCATTACGCCCGGTGGGGAAAGATACGGTGCATACCACGGCTTTCTCAATGATCGCGCTTTTTGTAATTCGTTGAGGAACCAACTGCCGATAATTGCCGCCGCGACCAAAATGCTAATCGCCTGAACGATCTGAGTGAATGCTTCCAATCTGATTTCCTGGGGGATATGGCGCGTCTACCCCTTGATGAGCAGGGCCATCCGCAACGTGGTGTAGCGATTGTTGTTCCACGGCCAGAACTTGGCGATGATGGTGTTATCATCTACCTTGGCTTCAAACAGCGTTTGATTGACACGAATGCCGCCGGTTCTTTTCGTAATCGCCAAATCCCCTTCGCTGGGCATCTCGCCTTTGTCTTTTCGGGGTTTTCCCAAGACTTCGGTCAATATCTGATACCACGCTTCTGCCTGTCCATTGTCGAACACCAGTTCAACAAACTCGTCGTTTAAGCACCGCTGCTCAATGATCGTCAGATGTCTGCATCGTTCGATGATATCCTTTAATTGAATCGATTTGACTTCTGAATCCATAGCGGCTTCCCATCCATAGGTGTGATTGCCGATATCCCACTATAAAAAAAGCATCCTGTCGTGTCAAAGCAATTATGGAAACACAACGTTTCACGTGAAAACACATTCTATAGTACCGCAAATCGCATAAGACCACTATGGCTGGCTCTGCAGGATGATCCGATCGGTGATGAAGCCGAAAAAGCCGTCTTTGTTCGCGGCAGAAAAGGACCATCCCAAATGGATCTGGCAGTCGGCACAGATCGTGATTCTCCAGGAATATCCGGCGAACCAGGCAAATTCCGTGGATGGTGATCCGATAAAACCACAACCTCTGGCGGATTGAAAGCATGCGATTTCATAGACAATGCCGGAAGGATTCGCGAAGGTGTGGGTGTGACTGCCCTGGATGTGAGCACGATGGGACGGCCGGCTCAAGCGCTGCCTGCAATTTTTGCAGACAAACCAGGCCTCTTCATCCTGATCGTCCGGTGTTTGTTGAGACGATGGCGCCATGGAAAGGCTTTTGGGGGCGGAGGTGTCCATCTTTAAGACTGTAATCAATGCAACGTAAAGCACGTGACCTTTCATCATAGTCCCCTGCCATCGGGAAGCATGGCGTGGCTGTTGTTCGTCTCCTGGTCATGGATAAGGAATGTTCAGGATAGGTCCACCCGCTCCTTTAGCTCCTTGCCACAACGGAAAAACGGTAGTTTTTTTGGCTTGACCACTACCGGTGAACCTGTTTTCGGGTTTCTGCCGGTATACGACTTGTACTCCTTGACAAAAATGCTGCCTAAGCCGCGAATTTCGACGCGTTCACCTTCTGCCAATGCGTCCGCCATGGTATTGAAAAATATATCTACAATTTTTTCAGCCTGTTGGCGCGTGAAATCATTCCGGTTTTTAAGCTCATTCACCAGATCGGCCTTATTCATAAAATCCTCCTTAATGTCAATTAAATCAATATTGTAGCGATGTAATCCATGCGTGTCAACCAATGGTTTGGATTATTCGCTCAGCTAAATACTGAACCTATTTATGCGCGAGCCCAAAGTGAAGCGAATGTTTCCGGGGAGTTCGAGTCTTCGAAAAACGAGGTGGTGCCTGGAGCCGGAATCGAACCGGCACGAAGTTAAACTTCGAGGGATTTTAAGTCCCTTGCGTCTACCAATTCCGCCATCCAGGCCAGTCGTATATTATCAGCGGATCGCATCATCTGACGGGATGAACCGGTGATACCGAATCTTTCAAACAATGCGAGGCGGATCATGCGATGAACGGTCTAATACAGTTACCCGGGGCTGATGTCAAGCATTGAAATAATTGTAATTTTGTCATAAAGAAAGCCGCCATAGGTATCCAAACATCCAAACATGTAAAATTGGCCTAATTAAAAGGAGAACAATGATGATGCAACGATTGTGTGCAATGATGGTCTTAGTGTTTGCTATCAGTTGGGGGGGAGCGTGTGCGGCCGAAACGTACCGTTTCGATCTGAGGGCCGGTTCCTCTTCCATTGCGGCCGGCCTGCACCATAAAACTTATCTGGATACCGGTTATCTTCGGGTGGGGGGCAGCGGCGTTTATGCTGATGATGATAGAATCCAATATCAATGGGCCAGTTTAGATCTGACCGTGGGCAGTGATACCCTCCGGCCGGGATTCAATTGTGATGTGGGACTGCGCGGCTTGCTTGGCTCGGCGGAGGATACGGGCCGCAAAGGTGATATCGGATCGTTTGGCTTCACCATTTTTGCCGGCTACCTTTTTCCCCCGGAAGTGACCGGTATTCCATTGGAGCTTTTTGGCGGCTTGACCCTGTCACCTGAAATTATGAGCTTTTGGGATTCGGAAAACTACAGAGAAATCAAACTGGGATTCGGCTTCCGCATTATTAAAAATGCCTCTTTACAACTAGCCTATACCAATTATCGCGTGGACATGAAAAACACTCCCGACAAATGGGCCTTGAATGAGGATGCCTACCAGTTCGGACTGGTGATGCGATTTTAAAAATCGCATGTATTAAAATGCAAACGTATTAATGCACGAGCTTTCAGCTCATTCATGCAGCCGCCGACCATGTTCAGCCGCTTGATGAAGGCCAGGGCCACCGGATTTTCACTCTGAATGGTCTGGTCGGCGACGCTGTATGGCAGGTGCGTCCGGTCGTCGCTCCGCGTACCGAACACGGCGAGCTCAGACAATGCATCATGCCATTTCAAGCACCTGTCTGACCAGCTTTTCAATACCCACAGCCACATCCTTGATACCCGGCCCAAGCATGTAAGCCGGGGTGGTGACGATTCTCAGCGCTGTGTCCACGTGAATCTGGTCCACGTTGCACGCCACATGTTTGGCGCCCATGGTTTCAATGGCGGCGGCAGTTCCCACTTCGGTGCCGATGGTTACTTCGGGTTTATGGGCGGCCAGGGCTTTGGCCAGTGTAGCCGGTGCGATGCACAAGGCGCCGACAGGCTTTCGGGCCGCAATCATCTCCTCTATGATTCGCTGAACCTGTGGATGAACCTCCGCCTGCGGCCCCTTGACGGCAAAAGTGCTTAAATTCTTGGCCGCTCCCATACCACCGGGAATAATCAGGGCATCCAACTGTCGGGCCGTCACCGTGGCCAGATCTACCATGTTGCCCCTGGCGATGCGCGCCGACTCCTTCAAGACATTGCGCGCCCCATCCATTTCGCTCTGGTCGGTATGGTCGATCACATGCAGTTGATCTTCATCGGGCGCCATGCAGACCACCTCGGCGCCGGCCTGGTCGAGAAACAGCAGGGTAAGCACGGCTTCGTGAATCTCCGAACCGTCGAAAACCCCGCACCCACTGAGCAATACGCCGATCCTTTTCCTCATTGGTCTTTCTCCTCCCATATCGATTTTTCGTTCGTATTCGCCTCGCGTCGAACTATGACCGACCAAGCACATGCCGCTCCGGTACGAAACACGTAAACATCCCTTGAAAGATGATGTCCTCGCCCTCCTCCCGGGTAACCGACACGGCGACCCAATACTTTATCCCTTGGACCTCCTCGACCTTGGCATCGGCCACGACCGTTTGGTCGACCCGCATTGGTTTGAGAAATTTTACATCTGCTGCGCCCAGAACCACATTGGGTTGATTAATGGCGATCATGGCGGCATAGTCGGCCAACCCGAAAATGAAACCGCCATGTACCAAACCGGTGTCATCTGCAGCCATGGCCTGACTGGCGGTCAATCGAACCCGGCTACAGCCCTGACCGACACTTAAGGGACGGCCGCACAGTGCCGGGTCTATGGCTTGGTGGGTGTTAATCTCCATTGTGCCCCCTAACTCGTATGATTTTGTCCCAAGGCGATTTATGTCAAAGAATATACTATTTTGCTTGTCTTCAATAGTATTTAACACAGGCACCGTGTCTTCGCTCAGAAGCATCTGGAAATCCATCATAATTGATGCTATTGGGATTCAATTGGTAAAGATCATCTCAGGATAGCAAAAGCCGAGAAGGCAAGTCAAACATAGGGAGCATTACCATGGAAGGAACTCATCAAACGCGTTTGAACCACACTCGCCGGCAAATGACCAATAAGGGGTGTGATGCCTTCCTGGTTTTGATCGAGGAGAATCGGCGCTACCTCAGTGGATTCACCGGTGAAGATCACCAGTTTGACGAAACCGCCGGTGCGCTTTTTATCACCTCCGACGCCCAGGTGTTGGTGACCGATACCCGTTTCGAGACCCAGGCGCGGAACGAAGCCCCCGGTTATCGAACCGTCATTTACCGGGAGGGGGTGTTTAAATGCATTGCCGGCCTGGCCGGGGAGTTAAACGTCAAGCACCTTGGATTTGAAGGCGCCCGCTTGTCGGTGAGACAACACGGCCAGATGAAGGAGGCCTTTACCAGCGCCGGTCTGGAAGTGACTTTCACCGCCGTGGACAATTTGGTGGAGGCGTTGCGACAGATCAAGTCGGCCGCGGAAATCGAAAACACCAAACAGGCGCTCGCGCTGGCCGAAGCGGCTTTCATCAAGACGGTTAAGACGATGCGGCCGGGCATGACTGAAAAGCAGGTGGCATGGGACCTGGAAAGGGGCATGCGCGAAGCCGGAGCGGACGCCATCTGCTTTCCGGTGATTGTGGCCGCCGGCCCCAACAGCGCCCTGCCCCACGCCATTCCCAGCGACAGACCCATCCAGGCCGGCGAGCCAATCCTCTTTGATTGGGGCGCCCGCCTGAATGGCTACTGTTCGGACACCTCGCGCACAGTTATCATCGGCCCGCCCGATGACATGTTTTTAAACGTACACCACACCGTGCTCGAAGCCCAACAGCACGCCATCGCCGCCATCAAGTCAGGGGTGGACGGCAAAGCCGTAGACGCTGTGGCGCGGGATTACATCCACCAGAACGGATACGCAGGCAAATTCGGCCACGGTCTGGGACACGGCACCGGCCTGGCTGTCCACGAGGCTCCGCGCCTTAGCCCGATCCGCAATTGCATGCTGCAGCGCGGTATGATTGTCACCGTCGAACCGGGCATTTACCTACCCGAGTGGGGCGGCGTGCGTATCGAACATCAGGTGGTGGTGCAAGACCCGGAGTCTTTAGTGTTGAACCGGTTGAGCACCACCTACGATATTACTCAGCTATAACGGCATACCTTTAGCTATGACCCCACAGGCATCAACATTGGAACAGTGGGTCGACCGGTACATGAACTTCCTGGTGGTGGAAAAGGGACTGGCCGACCACAGTGTCGCTGCCTATGCCGGCGATTTGAGGCAATTTCTCAACTTTTTGAAATCCCACTGCATTGACTCCTTTGCGCATGCCGATACCGCTGCCATTCTCAAGTACATTATCGAATTGCGCAGCACCGGCCGAGGGCCCAAAACCCGTGCCCGTCACCTGATTGCCGTCCGCGGCTTGTTTCAATACCTGCGGCAAATGGGGCACCTTTCCACGAATGCCGCCAAACTGATCGATCTGCCCAAAGGCGGCCTGAAACTGCCTGAAGTGCTCACTGTGCAGGAGATGGAACGACTGGTCGATGCACCCGACCGAAAAAGCCCAAGAGGCAAGCGCGACGCGGCCATGCTGGAAACGATTTACGCCGCAGGACTGCGGGTTTCCGAACTGGTCGCCCTGACCCTGAGCGCCGTCAATCTGGAGAGCGGATTTGTCCGCGTTCTGGGCAAGGGTGATAAGGAGCGCATCGTGCCGCTGGGACAACGGGCCATGGGCGCCTTGGCCGACTATTTTGGCGCTGGCCGCCCTGTCCTGCTCAAGCAGGTGGCAAGCCGCTACGCCTTTACGGCATGGGGCGGCAACCCCATGACCCGCCAGGGCTTCGGCAAACTGCTGCGCAAATACACTTTGCAGGCCGGCATCCACAAACGCGTCACCCCCCACAGCCTGCGCCACTCGTTCGCCAGTCACTTGCTGGAGGGCGGCGCCGACCTTCGATCCGTGCAATTGATGCTCGGGCACGCGGACATCGCCACCACTCAGATTTACACCCACGTCGCCCAGAAGCGGCTGATTGAGATTCATCGCAAGTACCATCCGAGGGGGTAGGCGATTGGCGGAAAAGAATATACCATATCGCGCCGGATTTTTTTCCGTCTTCAAAGCGTGTCAAAGGACGCATACTGTTACAACGCACATCCGGCGGTGCATATATCAGGATATGTGCCGGTGGATGCAACGCCGATTTCTTTCCTTCCCCTTAACAGGCCTTGATTGACATCTCTTGGCGGCATGCTTACAACCTTTCTCCCAACACTTGACAACTCGACACCTGGAAAGAGGCTTCACATGGAAAACGAAAACAGATACGGCCAGCGGCGCTGGTTTGGAGACATCAACACCCTCAATGACAGTGGTCAGGCTTTGAAAACCGCTTTGGACCACCTTGGCCATCCCATACTTGTGGTGAACCGAGACGGCCGGCCGGCGGTGACCCAAACGGGAACCCTGGTTTGGGGCGAGCCTCTTTCTCATGACACAGACGGTATCCCTTTATTGGGGTTTGCTCCGCCCCTGTTACCCGAGGATTTGGGTGACCCCGGATTCAAAAAAGATATGGGCATCCGTTATGCCTATGTGGCCGGCGCCATGGCCAACGGCATTACATCGGTGAAAATGCTCCAGGCGGCCGGCCGGGCCGGCATGATCGGGTTTTTCGGCGCAGGAGGATTGCCCCTGGATCAAATCGCCCGTGCCGCAGATCGTCTGAAAGCCGATGGCGGCGACTTTCCCTATGGGTTCAATCTGATTCACAATCCCAGCGACCCCCAAATGGAGACCGCCACAGTTGAGCTTTACCTGCGGCACAACATCCGACTGATCAGCGC
>JABDRH010000119.1 GCA_013041835.1 Desulfatitalea sp.
GAATATCTCGATATTCTGTATTTTTGTAACGCAGCCGGGTGAGATGGATCGGCGCATGAAAATGTGAAGTAATTTTGCGCGAGACCTTAGGCGCGAGCCTTTCGGTGTTAAACTTTAAATGGCACCATCAACTGATTCAGTTCATCGGCCAACGCTTTCAATTCAGATGCGCTGGTATTGACTTGAGTACATCGACCGGAGATATCTGAGACACTCTGGCTGATGCCGGCAATATCCTTGGCGATATCCGTCGATGCGTTGGAGCTGTGCGCCATGTTTTGATTCACCTCCTGCATGCCCATGGAGGCTTGGTTGACATTGGAGGTGATCTCCTTGGTGGTGACGGATTGCTCCTCGGTGGCCGAGGAGATCGTTCCCACGATGTCGTTAATATCATCGATCACCTTTGAAATTTCACTGATCTGGTGCACGGTATCTTCGGTAGACTCCTGGATACTATTGATTTTCTCCTTGATCTCCTGGGTGGCCAATGCGGTCTGTCGCGCCAGTTCTTTGATCTCATTGGCCACGACCGCGAATCCCTTGCCGGCTTCACCAGCCCTGGCCGCTTCGATGGTGGCGTTCAGGGCCAACAGATTGGTCTGTTCTGAAATCTCTGTGATCACTTCGGTCACTTTGCTGATGGCGCGGGCCGCCTCGCCCAGTTGATCCACCTTTCCGGAGGTGTTGCGGGTCTGCTGCACAGCACCGCTGGTAATGGTGCGCGCCGATTCGGTGTGTCGGGCGATCTCGGCGATGGTGCTGCTCATCTCTTCAATCGCGGCTGAAACGGATTCCATATTCGTGGCAGCCTGCTGCATCGAGGAGGCCACCGAGGTGGTATTGGTGCTCATCTGCTCGGCGGCCGAAGCCACTGCATGGGTATTGCCGGTCATGGTATCGGCGCCTTGGGTGATATCTTCGGAGACCATGCTCAAGGTCTGAGCCGAACGGGCCAAGGTGTCGGCGCTGCCGATGACCTGACGCACCAGCACTTGTATGTTTTCCACAAAAGCGTTGAACCAACCGGCTAGCTGCCCCACTTCATCGCGGGATTTGATGTCCAATCGTTTGGTCAAGTCCCCTTCTCCCTGGGCTATGTCCTTAAAACCGGCAACAGCGAGCCTCAACGGCGTGGTGATGGCACGACCGATGATTATCGCCATCAACGCAACGGCCATGATCCCGGCCAATACGAACCCCACCATCCACGCCGTCGTCCGGGCATACAGGTGGGCGGCCTGCTTGGCTACGGCATCAGCCTCGGCCATGTTGATCCGGATTAGCTCGTCCAAGTTGTCACGCATCTGATCGAATCTTGCCTTGGCTTGGCCCAGGGACAGATCCAAGGCCAAACGTCGACCTTCCCTGGTGTCGGCCTGACGGCCTTCGACGATCTGGCGGGATATCGCCATCCAATTCGCACGCTGCTTGTCGTACCGAGCCATGATTTCGCGCTCCTGGTTTCCGGCCGGCAATGTTTTGAATTTTTCCCAACGGGTCTGGGACTTTTCCAGATTGCTTTTATATTCATCGACCAACGACCTGAACGTATCGGATTGCGTGTTGGTAAAAATCATTGAGCGTTCGGCCACCAAAAGCCGTTGCAGATCCCGGTCCGATTCCAACAGATACGTCAGTGCGGGCAGACGTTCCGCCACGATATGATCCAGGAGGCCTTTGATGCGATTGACACTAATGTACCCGGTTATCCCCACACAGGAGATCAAGATCAGCATGACCCCAAATCCGACGGTCAGTTTTCGCCCAATGGTTAAGTCTCGAAACCAGTTCATCGATTCACCTTTCACTGTTGATGCCATTGTCTATCTTATCCACATCGATCCCGAAAGTAACGGCGCCGATCGCTTGTGAACCGTCCCACACTGGCACCGAAACCTGAACCAGATAGGCCTGAGCGCTGTCATCGAATTTGACTTCGTCCACAAAAACCGCGCCATTGCCTTCATTGAAGGCTTTTTTAAACTTGGCCTCATCCCCCTGCCAGTAATCCGAAGTTTTTACCGTCATGGCAACGTTGGCCCCTTGGTTGTCCATGACAAAGATCTCTGAAAAATAGGATTGGGAATCTTGAATGGATTTTAGGAACAGGCTGCAGGCTGATTCCATGAGCGCCTTCATCTCACTGGAAATCCCGGGTGTGGCTTGCCACTTGGCATCCATGGCCTTGATTTGGTCCATGCTTTTACCTTTGGCATTTTCAGCCTTGACTGCAAAGACAATGGCGGACGCTTTTCCCAGGGCAGCCAATTGGCCATGGGCCAGGTCCTTCACCTTTTGAGGTGCCTCTTCAGCCATGGCCATAGGTCCGAAAGCGATGGCCATTAAAGCGCAGATGAATAAAAAAGCAGCTTTTTTCATGGTTTTGTTCCTTTCTACATCCACTATCGCGCAGCTACGAAAAAACTTAAGCTGATTAGGCAGCCGAAAGATTCAAGAATACCCTCCATCGACCGATACCAGAACAGGACGGCGATACGATGTGCTGGTATCCGGAATAACAATAAGCGCATAGGGTGCCGGGTCACAAGGAGGGGGTTGAGTTGCCTTGGCAGAAAGAAAAGGTGTGTGGTATGATGTTTTTAACTTTATACACCCTATGGAGGCGCGAGAGCAACCAGTGGACACTTTCAACGGTCAAAAAACGATTCTTTTTGTAGATGATGAAGAGGGAATTGTTGAAATCGGCGAACTGATTCTCAAAAAGCTTGGATACAAAGTGTTGACCGCGGCCGATGGCCGGGAGGCGATCGCGCTGTATAAAGAAAAGCATGCGCAGATCGATCTGGTCATCCTGGATATGATCATGCCGGAGATGGACGGCAGCGATACTTTCCAGGAATTGAAAAAAATCAACCCCGACATTCAGGCGATTTTATCCAGCGGATACAGCATGGACGGTCAAACCACGACCATCCTGGAACTGGGCTGCAAAGGGTTTATTCAAAAACCCTTCGGCATGCAGGACCTGTCCGCCAAGGTGAAAAGCGTACTGGATAGGCACGACCCGTAGGACTGTAAAAACAAATAGTGTCCAGCCGAAAATGACATCTTGGCGATGGGCACGAAATTACCACTCAAGCAGCGCCCATAATTGGCCGATAGACAATTTGGTGTCCGTTTCCGCCCCCCCGGGGAACGATAAAATGGCAACAGCAGGAGACGATATGGGCGTCGCCGAAGAACACGTCGAAAAACATAAAATCATGGTGGTGGATGATGAGCCGGCCATTTTGCGCATGATGCAGCGGATTCTAACCCGGTCCGGTTTCACTGTTCATACGGCAGACAGCGGCTTATCGGCCATCTCCGAAATCACTGAATTTGATCCCGATCTGATTATCATCGACTACATGATGCCCAAATTGGACGGATTTCAGATCATCCGTCGATTGAAAGGGGATGTCAAGTGGCGCAATGTCCCCGTGATTATGATGACGGCCTACGATAGCACGCAAAACCATGTTCAGGCGTTCGATTACGGCGCGGATGAGTTTTTACCGAAAACCACCAACCCAACCGAGATCGTGACGCGAATCAAGTACCATATCAAAGTCAAAAAAAATAACGATCAGTTGCTCAATTCGAAACAGGATCTGGAAAAGATCGTTTCCATGCGCACGGATCAATTAAGGGCGGCCTCCGATGAGATCATCTGGCGTCTGGCCGCCGCCTCCGGATACCGGGATACCGAGACCGGCACGCATATCCGGCGCATGGCGGAATATGCAGGTATCATCGCCGACGCCATGTCCAATCCTAAAAACGTGGTTCAATCCATCCGATCGGCCGCGCCCATGCACGATATCGGCAAAATCGGCATTCCCGACCAGATCCTGCTCAAGCCGGGCAAGCTCGCGCCTCAAGAATGGCAGATTATGAAATTGCATACGACCATCGGCGCCAAAATTCTGGAAGGCTCCAATATCGGCGTTATCAGACTGGGGC
>JABDRH010000124.1 GCA_013041835.1 Desulfatitalea sp.
AAACAGGTGGCCGTGATCGGCGCGGGTCCCGCGGGTTTAACCACGTCATTTTATTTGCGCAAACAGGGCCATGGCGTCACGGTTTTCGATGCCCAGAACCAAGCCGGCGGCATGATGCGGTATGGCATCCCGGCTTTCCGTCTGCCTGCCGATGTCCTGGACCGTGAAATTCAAGCCATCTGGGATCTGGGCGTCCTGTTCAAACCCAATATGCGCCTTGGAACCGATTTTTCGCTGGATGACCTCGATGCTCAGGGATTCGATGCTGTTTTCCTGGGGGTGGGGGCCCAGCTCAGCCGCCGGATGCCACTGGAAGGCTGCGACCTGCCCGATGTGCTCTGGGGCATCGATTTTCTGCGCGATGTCGCTCAGGGCGGGCATGTGCCGATAAAACCCAAGGTGGTGGTGATCGGCGGCGGGAACGTGGCGGTGGATGTCGCCAGGAGCGTTTTGCGCTGCGGGGCGCATGAGGTCTCCATGGCTTGCCTGGAAGCAACGGAGCAGATGCCCGCCAGCCCATGGGAACTATCCGATGCCGTTGCCGAGGGGGTCAAGGTGCTTCCCGGTCTTGGACCCGATAAAATTCAAATCCAGGAGGGCAGGATCACCGGCCTGGAGATGGTGGCGTGCACCTGTGTGTTTGATGAAAAAGGCAACTTTTGTCCCCAGTTCGACACGCAAAGCAAAGCGTGCCTGCCAATGGACCAGCTTATTCTGGCGATTGGCCAGGCATCCGATCTTTCTTTCCTTCCGGAGGAAAGTCCCATTGCGACACGCAACGGAATGATTGTGGTGGACAATGCCATGGCAACCGGCATGGATCATGTGTATGCCGGTGGGGATGCGGTCAAGGCCCCTGGCGCGATCGCCCATGCCATTGCAGCGGGCCGAAAGGCCGCGGCATCCATCGATAAAGCCCTGGGCGGGCAGGGAGATATCGAAGAGGTGCTTTTCGCGAGAAATGCAGCAAATCCGCGATTGGGACACGACGACGGCTTTGCCCATTGGCCGCGTATGGCGGTTCCGCAAATACCTGTCGAAAACCATTGCCGGGGCTTTGCTGAAATCAGCACGGGTTATACCGAGGATCAGGCCCGGCGCGAGGCCGGCCGCTGCCTGCAATGTGATCTGCGGCTGCAGATCAGCGCCAACCCGCATCCACCTGAAAAATGGATGATCTTCAATACCGAAGCCATGGCCGCGGTACCGAAAACCGAAGGTGTTTTTCAATTGCTGAACGACCAGCACCAAGTACTGGAAATCAAGGGCACAGCCAATTTGCGTGAGGATTTGCTGGCGGCAATGGACGATGGGAGTTCAGCGTCGTTTTTTACCTATGAAGAAGATAAAATGTACTCCAAACGCGAGAGTGAATTGATTCAAAAGCACCTACAAGCGCATGGGCAGATGCCCGGCGCCGGTGAAGACGACGATGACCTGTTCTGATGAATTTACCCCGAATAGTATTTTTCCATATCAAACTGACCCATATAGTCGTTTATGATGCCCCTTTTCTCCTTATCCAGAATTGGGCAGTTATCGGCCGTAAGGACGCCTTCGGCAATGCGGACGGCAAAGACCATGCACGTCGGCTGATTGCATTGCTTACAATTGGTTTTTGGTAAGTGCTTTAGAACTTCAATGAGGTTTGGCCTTGGTGCCCCTTCATGGCAAGGCGCAATTCGGTTTCTGTTCTCCCAGGCCTCATTAATCTCTCGCTGTAACCAGGCGAGTATTTTATCTGCTTCGGCTTCATTTTTTAATGCATTTATTGCGATCTGTGAGGCCTGCACCGTAATGAGTTTTCCATGAACCTTGAAGGTAACTGCCGGTGGGTTATTTAGATATTCGAAGCCGCCAAGGGCTGCGTTTAAATAGGGCAGCGCCTCAGCGATATCTTGATCGAGCGTGGCGACGCAGTGGACCCCTTCGTAGGCGGGATTGCATTCGGAATTGAATATTTTTTTGGTATAGCTCTTTAAAAGCATTTCGCCTCCCTCCTTTTACGTTTTACCATATCGCAAGGTAAAACATTATCCCTATGATGCCTCGAAGCTCAATACGTTATTGCTGTCATCGAATTGAATAATCAGCGAGTCGTGGCTGTCAGCACCGATATCCCGCTTTTTCAGGTCATAGAACGTACATTCAGCACCCTTTCTACACGAAGTTTTTCTATTTTTCTATCTTCTATGGAAAGGTGAACACGTCGGCGGATACACCTAACGCCTTCAAGTATTCCAGTTGATAAGGCTTTAGGGGCTTTGCCAACTGCCGGTTTGAGCCAATGGTAAGAACCATGATTGCATTGAATTTGGTCGTCATCATAAAAGCTGTTGGCTTCTTTGTCTTGCGGCGCATCCACT
>JABDRH010000127.1 GCA_013041835.1 Desulfatitalea sp.
TACGTGACCATATCGACGGTGGGTGAGAAGGCTCAGGCCTTGGTGCCCGCGCCTCTGCCGCCGCGTCCGCCCATCGACTGGACTCCGGAACTGCGCAGCAAGTTCGATCAGGCGCTGCTGGCGCTCGGGAGGCTGGACAGCGTATCGACGCTGTTGCCGGACACCTCGCTGTTCCTCTACATGTACGTCCGTAAGGAAGCGGTGCTCTCCTCCATGATCGAGGGAACGCAGTCGTCGCTGTCCGACCTGCTGCTGTTCGAACTGGATCAGAAACCAGGCGTGCCGCTGGATGACGTGCGGGAGGTCAGCAACTATGTCGCCGCCCTCGACCATGGTCTGCGCCTGCTGAAGGAAGGGCTGCCGCTGTCGCTGCGGCTGCTCCGCGAGATTCACGGCGTGCTGCTGATCAAGGGGCCGGGCAGCAACCAGACCCCGGGTGAGTTCCGGCGCAGCCAGAACTGGATCGGCGGCACCCGGCCGGGCAACGCGGCCTTCGTTCCGCCTCCGGCCGAAGAGGTGCTGGAGTGCATGAGCAAGCTGGAGCTCTTCCTGCACGACCAGCCGGAGCCGCCCCCGGTATTGCTCAAGGCAGCGCTGGCGCATGTGCAGTTCGAGACGATCCACCCGTTCCTCGACGGTAACGGCCGTCTGGGGCGTCTGCTGATCGCGCTGCTGTTGTGTGAACAGAATGTGCTGCGGGAGCCAATGCTCTACCTCAGTCTCTACTTCAAGACGCACCGCCAGTATTACTACGAGCTGCTCAACAACGTGCGCATGACCGGCGACTGGGAAGCCTGGCTCGACTTCTTTGCCGAGGCGGTCATTGTCACCGCCACTCAGGCGGTGGAAACGGCCCAGCAACTTCTCGATCTGTCGAACCAGGACCGTGTCAAGATCAGCGGCCTCGGACGGGCGGCGGCATCAACCCTGCAGGTCCACCGGGCGCTCATGGAGCATCCCATCGCCACCTCGGGCTCTTTGGTGGAGAAGACCGGCATTACTCCGGCGACCGTCAACAAGGCGCTCGGCCACCTGGAGCAGCTCGGCATCGTCAAGGAGCTGACCGCCCGGAAACGCAACCGCCTGTTCAGCTATGCAGGCTATATCGAGATCATGAGTCGCGGCACGGAACTGCCGGGCAGATAGGTCAATTCGATTCCCATTTTAGGAATCGAACGGGATGTACAGAGAAACAGGACCAGGGGTTGTGGCAAGACCGTTGGTATCCGTTTATGCTGCAAACACAGCATCCTCGTCCGGAGCTTGGAAATCTGGATGGAAAAGTTGCTTCCCCGACGGGAACTTGGGACATGATTCGGATTCCTCTGTGAAGCCCTTTTTTTTCAATGTGTTACGGGGTGATTGGCGTACTGCTTTGATATTGTGTTCATTATTATTTCTCGTACACTAACTATGAACGTCAAATATTATTGAACAAATTTGATGCCTGCCCACGCTGTAATGCGATGAATCTCTTGCTTTGTGTTCAAAAATTAATTATGTTCACGATATATGTACTTTTATAATTATTGAACATCAGGATACCTCAGATGGAGCAGCAGACCAAAAATCTGATCAATAGAGCCGTGGAAACGCTTGCGCAAATCACCGGGATAAAGGTGGTTCACCAGACAAATGCCCCAAAAGCGGGAAACGTCTACCCTGATGGTCTGGTCCGGATCGACTATAAGGATATGCATTGGGACTTTGCCATCCAGGCCAAGGCAAAGGTTACACGGGCGACAGTGGCAATGGAAAAAACGCAGCCAACGCTGCCTGGGCAAGATCGCATTCTGGTTACAGAATATGCAACCCCGCCGATGGCTGACCTGATGAGGACCATCGGGCTGTTTTTTATGGATACGGCCGGCAATGCGTATATCAACAAGCCGCCGCTTTATGTCTTTATCAAGGGCAACAAGCGCCCTGAAAACCTGAAACCTGCACCCACAAAGCGTTTATTCAAGCCCGCCGGTCTGAAAGTCGTCTTTGCGTTGCTGACCAATCCGCAAATGGTTGAATGGCCTTATCGGCAGATCGCTGACAGGACCGCTGTAGCCTTGGGTACGGTCGATTGGATTTTCCGAGACCTCAAAGAAATGGGATTCCTACTTGAAATGGGCAACCGCAGACGAAAGATCACAAATCCATTGACCCTGCTCAAAAGATGGGTGGAGGCCTATCCGGAGCAATTGCGTCCCAAACTTGGCCTCGCACGATTCAAGGCGGATGATCCCGATTGGTGGAAGGATATCGATATTACCGGATACAACGCCTGCTGGGGAGGTGAAGTGGCGGCCGCCAAGCTAACAAAGCTGCTGAAGCCGGCGGAAGTCATTATTTATGCCCCTGAGCCGCCGGGCAAATTGATCATTGAACAAAAACTGCGCAAAACCACCGCCGGCGACATCGAAATCCTGAAGCCCTTCTGGACATTTGATCATGAGTTTGACGCGATAGGAATCGCGCCACCGATCCTGGTCTATGCGGATCTGATGGCCACCGGGGATGATCGCAACATCGAAACGGCAAAAATTATTTATGACACTTATTTCGCACAACCTGACCGGCAAGATCGATAAAAAAACCGTCGCCCTTCTATCTGAGATCGACGCAATCGCCCAGAACCTGAAACTCGCCTTTTTCATTGTCGGCGCCACTGCACGGGATATCCTGCTGCAGCATGCCCATGGCATTCACACAACAAGGGCTACGCTGGATGTTGACATTGGGGTGTTTGTCTCTGACTGGGAACAGTTTCAAACTTTGAAGGATACCCTTGTGCACACGGGAAAATTCAGCCCAACCAGGCAAACTCAACGCCTGCGCTACGACGACGAATTACTGCTCGATATCATTCCATTCGGAGGTGTAGCAAAAGAAGACCATTCAATCGCATGGCCGCCGGAGTATGATACCAAATTGAGCGTCGCGGGTTTCCAGGAATGCTATCAGCACGCTGCTTCCTTACTGGTAAGGGCCGCGCCTGATTTGGCAGTAAAGGTCGTCTCCCTGGCAGGTCTGGCGATATTGAAGCTCGTCTCATGGGATGACAACATCGAAAGGCGCGGCAAGGATGCTGCCGACCTGATTTTCATCATGAAAAATTATATCGCCGCCGGCAACATGGATCGCTTCTTTGAAGAGGCTGATATTCTCAAAGAAGAGGCGTCTGATTACGATCGGTCGTCGGCTCGTTTTCTGGGCCGTGAAATTGCAAGAATGGTCGGTAAGGCAACGAAAGCCAAATTGGCCGGTATTCTGGAAAGAGAGGCTGCCTCGTCCCAAGGACATAAAATTGCGATGGACGTCTTGAGACAAGATGCGTTTCAGAAAGAGTCTTATGAACAAGTAGTAGAGTATTTCAACGCACTGCTAAGAGGTCTTCTGGATTAAGTGTCCAATCATGCGCAGTTATTTTCAACCCCGAAAAATCTGCGCTGTTCTCGCCAGTCCTCTGGGAAAGTCCGGGTTAATTTGGCCAGCGACAGTCCGTCGGGCTCCTCGCCATTGATGATTGCCTCAATAATGTCCGGTGCCAGGGTGGTCAGTTTCAGAATGCGGGTCACATAGGAGCCGTCAACCTCCAATCTACGGGCCAGTTCACTGATCGACTTGACCTGCCCGCTTTCGAGGATTTCCGCCCAGGAAAAGGCCCGCGCAAGTGCCTGGACAACTGCTGCCTGAATCGGTTCCGCGGCTTTCGGGATTTCCCCGTCCAGGGCTTGGGGGGTGATGACCTGTTTGCGTCCCCGCATCCGTCGGATGAGCATGGGGATATGAATCAGGAGGTTACCATTGTCGGCAACATTGATGGTCGGCTTTCTTTTCATCGACTTGTCCTCCGTTCATTCACCTCACAGGCCAAGCCGGCCAGATCCACGATCAGGGTAGTCAGGCCGTTGGTCCATCCCTTTGAAGGTCGTTCTATCGACCATATAGATAACCTGTTGTAAATATGACAAATAGTGCTGAACAAAGGAGTTTCGCAATGTTAGTTAGAATTTGGATTCTAACATCATTGCGGAGGTGATTGTCATGAAGTTCAGCGCTATTTTCAAGCGGTTTGCCAAAGAAATTCCCATATCCGTCATGGCACGCG
>JABDRH010000132.1 GCA_013041835.1 Desulfatitalea sp.
CCCCCAGACTGTGCCGCTCGATCGCATACAAGCCGGTAACCGCCTGGCAAGCGGCCAGCAGGGCGTTTTGACCCTGCTCCGGAAAGGCGCCGGCATGGGCCTTGCGGCCTTCGAACACCACCTGGTAGCGCTTGTCGGCCAGAAAGGACAGCGCGCAGACGATCTTGCTGCTGTTGCTCAGCCCCACGTGGATGCAGATCAGGTAGTCCAGCGGCTTGATCAGCGGCAGTTTTGAAAAAATTCTGCCGCCATGGGCGGTTTCCTCCGCCGGCTGGAAGAAAAGATAAAATGTGCCATTCAATTGATCGGCGTGCCGGGACAAGGCCTCGGCCAGTCCCAATCCCATAGTGATATGGCCGTCGTGGCCGCAGGCATGCATGAATCCATTGTCAGCGCGAAATCCCTGCCGGAAGGGCAAATGGGCCGCGTCCGCCGACTCGGTTACCGGCAATGCATCGATGTCGAAGCGAAACCCGATCCTGGGCGAAGCCGTCCGACCCTTGATGATGGCTGCCGCCCCGGTACGGCCGTTGAGCCGTCCGATCCACTCATCCTGGGCAAATCGGTTCAGGGCCGAAGCATAATCTGCTTCGCGCCAGTTGTTCAATAGGCCGGGTTCGGGATATTCGGCGTAGAGCCGGTCGCCATACAGCACCGTGCAGTTCAGCCGGTCCAGATGTTCGCATATTCTCGCCGTGGTCCAGTACTCGCAAAACGCCGGTTCGGGGTGTTGATGAAACATGCGCCGCAGCCGGACGAGTTCGTCCGCCGACTTGTCATGATCCGCCTTGAGCTCACTCATTTTCGCCACCCTTTTTGTAATATTTAAGATGCCAAGCGAGTCCTACGCAATGCCGTGGTTTGCAGCGTCTCCATATCAGTTCTTTTTGCTCAGTTTCATTTTGATGACATTCCAAGTAATTAGTAAGTTGGGTTGATCGCAGCGAAACCCAACAAACCGCTAAACATCGTTTTTGGTGTCAAATTACGCCCGAAGATTTGAGTTGGTTAAGAGTTCGCTGACCATTTCCCTTATGATGTCTTTTAAAGCGTTTTCTATTGCTTTGAGTTCATTTTCGTTTAGATCCGCAAAGTTCCCAAACATCGAAAGCCCTGATACAGTCTTATTTTTTCTACCACCACCACCCCGCGTCAGCGAAATAGGATCTAAACAAATCGAAGTCGCACCTATTATCGCAAATGCTTGAGTCGAACCAATCCCCAAAAAAGATCGAGTCGCAACACCATAATTCTCCGCTTCTATCGTTATGTTCGGCACAAAAAGAGAAGCTTTTAACGGTTTAAGAACATAGAGCATATCGATATCGTAGTCATTGGCCAACTTTTTGAAAATTGGCGTAACGGATGAGGATAAATCGTATCGATCCCCTTCTTTCACGACGATATCTTTCAGATTTGACTTAAGGTGCTCGTCAGATTCAATAATCACTGTTTCATATCCGATTTCAGACATTTGGCGCCTTATCTCATCGTTGATAAAGCCTGGTATATCCCAATTCACCTCGTACTCTTTCTCAAAGTTATTAAAGACTGTTGTGCCGACATGATAATGATTAATTCTGGGCCCAACAAAATTAATTACGCCAATTCTAGATCCCTTTGCGATATCAAAAACTGGAATCGGCAACATTTTAGGAGTGGTCGAACAACCCAATAGAGTCAATGCCAATACCGCCAATACAATTCTTTTCATACTATTCTCCATTCTATTATTCGCAATTATATGATCCAACGCCATGTGAGTCACACCAGCAGCATTTAGGGCATAGTCCTTCCCGGCGGCTAAAAGATCCTGATAATAAAACCAAATTACAATATATCCCTACTTTCCCCAGACGTTTCATAAAGATTTATGGGTAAAATAACGATACGCGAAAGCGATATCAGCCGATACCTACATGCCGACCAATGTCACCTCAACCGTGCGTTTCCTGGCGCTATTGTCGTGATTGATGACAACGGCTTGCTGCCATGTTCCCAATTTCAATCGACCCTTTCGGACGGGCAATGCAATCGATGGCCCCAATAAAGCGGCTTGAACATGCGAATGCCCATTGCCGTCATGCCAAGCCAATTCATGGGCGTAGGCCATGCCTTCAGGCGCCAATCGATGGATCGCATCTTTTAGATCCTGGATCACGCCGGGTTCGTATTCGATGGTTGTCAACGACCCGGTGGAACCGGCAATGCAAGCCGTGGCCAAACCGTTCTCGATACCCGACTGGCCGATCAAGTGGTTCAGGTCTTTGGTGATGTCCTGAATATCAACGCCTTGTTTTAGATTCACGTCGATGGTGGCAAAATGAAATATGGCTGAAGCCATGCCCTCGGTTCCTTTCAAATTTAGAAATACTTATCCCAATATCCCACCGGTATCAAGAAGATGACGTCGGCATCCGCTTTCTGGCTAACGAATGGGTGCGCGGTACATGTTGTTGACAAAGGACTTACATGAATATATGTATATATGATAATGTATTTATATGTCCATGACTGGAGGGATACTCAGTGCCGAACAAAACGTCCGTTGAAATCTGCATCACCGAAGGCATCCACCAGGAGATTATTGAAAAGGTACACCAACACATGCCCGAGCCCTTGGTGTTGCACGAATTGGCTGATTTTTTCAAACTGTTCGCCGACAGCACGCGCGTGAGCATCCTGTGGGCCTTGAGCGCCTCGGAGATGTGCGTCTGTGACTTGTGCGCCCTGTTGCGGATGAAACAGCCGGCCGTCTCCCACCAGTTGCGCCACCTCAAGCAGGCCCGGGCGGTAAGAGCGCGAAGGGAAGGCAAGGTCGTCTACTATGCCCTGGATGACGACCACATCCGCTCATTATTAAGCTTAGCCATGGCGCATGCACAGGAAGCTTGACCGGGAACGGAGAACGCAAGGCGGTACCATGCAGACATTTGACCTGAGACATCTGGATTGCCCCACCTGTGCCGTCAAAATCGAGCGTGGGCTGAACCGGATGGACGGTGTCATGGATGCCGCCATTGATTTCGCTACGCTGACGCTACGGGTTTCGGCCGGCGATCCCCGGCGGATCATCGACGCGGTGGGCCGTATCGATCCCGCGGTGGCGGTGATTCCCCGCGCGATGCATGCGACGCCTCCCAGTAGCCCCGCCCCTCCTTTAAATCGCCGGGGTATTTTTCTTCTGACGGCGGCCACCTTGCTTTTCGTCGTCCTGCTTGCCGGTGAAACCCTATTCGCCCGTGGCCATCTCGTGGTCCTGCAATGGTCCGTGGTGTTGGCGGCCTACCTTTTGGCCGGCTGGAATGTGTGGCGCGGCGCCCTGCACACCATTCGCGCCCGGATCTTTTTCGATGAAAACGTGCTCATGGTCATCGCCACGGTAGGCGCCCTGATCATCGGCGCCCATGCCGAAGCGGTGGGCGTGATGATCTTTTACAAGGCAGGCGAATTGCTTCAGGAACGCGTCCTTTCCCGGTCCCGCCGCGCCATCCGTTCGGTGCTGGCCGCGCGTCCTGATCTCGCCGTGCGGATGACCCCGGCGGGCCCGGTGGCGGTAGCGCCGGAAACGGTGAACATCGGCGAGACCATCCTCGTCAAAACCGGTGAAAAGGTCCCTCTGGACGGCGACGTGCTCACCGGCCGCTCCCAGGTGGACACCTCGCCTTTGACCGGAGAGTCAAGGCCCCGCGCGGTAGCGCCCGGAGACGCAGTCATGGCCGGACAGATCAACCGGACCGGACTGTTGACCGTGCGCGTGACGCGGCCTTTTGCCCAGTCCTCCATCGCCCGGATGATGGACCTGGTGGAAAATGCGGTGGCGCGCAAGGCGCGCACCGAGCAGTTCATCACCACATTTGCCCGCTACTATACGCCGGCCGTGGTGTTCGCCGCCGCCGCCATCGCCCTGGCGCCGCCCCTGATATGGGGTGGTTCCTTTCATGCCTGGCTTTACCGGGCGCTGGTGCTGCTGGTCATCTCATGTCCCTGCGCGCTGGTGGTGAGCATTCCCCTGGGCTATTTCGGCGGCATCGGCAACGCCTCGCGGCAGGGTATCTTTTTCAAGGGCGCCAGCTTCATGGACGCATTGGCGGGGCTTAAGACCGTGGTGTTCGATAAGACCGGCACCCTGACCCGCGGTGTCTTCAGCGTCAACCAGGTGGTCGGCCTGAATGGTTATTCCGGAGCGCAACTGCTCGAATTCGCAGCGGCCGCGGAATACCATGCCAGCCATCCCATCGCCCACTCGATTCTGACCGCATTTGAAAACGCCGGGGGACGGCTGAATTCAGACCACATCACGGCGCACACCGAACTGGCCGGGCAGGGCGTGCGCGCCGCTTACCAGGGCCGCACCATCATGGTCGGCAACGATCAATTGCTTCACCTGAGACAGATCCCCCACGGGCGTTGCGACTTCGACACAACCGTGGCCCACATCGCGGTGGACGACGAATACGTGGGGTACATCCTCATCGGCGACCAGGTCAAAGATGATGCCCGGCAGGCGATCACCGCGCTGCGCCGGGTGGGCGTGGATCACATCGTGATGCTCACCGGTGACAACGCATGTGCCGCCCAGGCCGTGGCCCGACAGCTCGGACTGGACGGCTTTCATGCCGATCTGTTGCCGGAGGGGAAAGTGGCCCGCTTCGACCGGATTCACGATCAACGCCGGCATTTCGGCCGCATTGCCTTCGTGGGCGACGGCATCAATGATGCGCCGGTGATCGCACGGGCGGATGTGGGCATGGCCATGGGCGTGCTCGGTGCGGACGCCGCCATCGAAACCGCGGACGTGGTCCTCATGGACGACTCTCCCGTCAAGGTGGCCGAAGCCGTCGGCGTGGCCAAGTCGACCCGCGCGATCGTCTGGCAGAACATCATCCTGGCCTTTGCCGTCAAGGCCGTCTTTATCACCTTCGGGGCATTCGGGCTGGCCACCATGTGGGAAGCGGTCTTTGCCGACGTGGGCACGGCCCTGCTGGCGGTGGTCAACACCACGCGCGCCATGGGTGGGTGGGGCGGTTCCAAGGCAGCCGATTGACCCTTTATACCGTGTCCATCTACAAAGGTGACCATTTATGGTTTCCAGCTTTTGGAAGTGTTTTTTGTCCACCGATGCCAAGGATCAAGAAATAGAGATTTAAAAAAGCATGAGCGAACGGGTCGTCCGCTGGCTGAAGATGTTTTTATGGAAGCTCTATTGAATCGTAAGCTCAAACGCCGGAAGTCTTGTCCAAAAAGAAAAGATAAGTAAGGTGTCCCCCGGAATCTGGAATCTCCGGAATCGTCCCCCCGTAATCCGGAATCGTATGGACCCTGTCCCACGTCCCTCCCGGCCATTCACCGGGAATCGCTGAGGCGGCGCCGTGCCTCTTGCGTTATTCGATCTGATATGATCTTGGCTTGTTCTTTTCCATCTTCTATCTGTTTCGGCGTCATGCGTTGCTGGATCTTTAAAATATTATCTCCCGCTTTGGGGTGTCCTTCCGCATGCATTAATAGGCCAGAACGTGGTGCAACGAGGGAATGACCCGCAGTATATGTTCAGGGCTTATAGTAATATAGGTTCCATTTCCAGGCGGATGCCGAAACGGTTCCATATACTGTTTTGGATCTGGCCGGCCAGATCCATCACCTCGTTGCCCGCGGCACCGCCCAGGTTGACCAGGATCAGGGCATGGCGATCGTGCACGGCGGCGCGGCCCACGCGGCGGCCTTTCCAGCCGCACTGGTCGATGAGCCAGGCGGCGGAGAGTTTCACGGTGCCGTCGGGCTGAAAATAGGCCGGCAGGCGAGGCGCGATACGTTCGATGGTGCTGAAGGTCTGGTGGTCCACG
>JABDRH010000140.1 GCA_013041835.1 Desulfatitalea sp.
GCCCCAAAGAACTTAAGGCCTACCTGCTATACGTCCGCCAGGAGTCCAAAACCCATTTTGATGCCGGGCGTTCTTCGATGGATGCCTGTAAAAAAATCGATCTGGGGCCATATGCCGAGTGGACGGAACCCGAAAGGCTTTTCTTCAATGTTGAACGGGCCTATCGAGAGTTTCGGGGCCAAGCCTGGGACACGCCGGTGGACCCCATTACTACTTTTGCAGGTGTTGGACAGTTGCGCAATTTTTATAAAAGCCGGTTACATGGAGGACAATAACAAATCCTCGACCCATATTTCCATAAGCCAATACGATCAACGGTTATTTTATAAGCCGGCCAAACCCACTCCGATCAATCCGCAAGCGCCACTTTTCTATTGTAAAAGGGCTTGTGGTTAGAGGTGCAAATCGGCTAAAAATAATATTTTCAAGGATTCTCCTGATTCTGCCCGCTACCATTCCGAGGATAAGGTCGTATGCTTTTCCAGGAACACCAGCCACCATCGCGCTTGAAGCCTTATGTGAGATATTATTGGACATTACAGGTGAATTTGCCGCCGGTTTTGCAATCCAGCCAGCGATTGCTAACCGAAAGCTTTGAGTTCATACTTAATATGGCGGCGCCGGTTGAAATCATCCATTGCGACGGCCAGATACGGTGCATATCAGCAACCGAGATCACCGGACCGATGAGCCGGCCTATGAGGATGAGGTTGACGGGTTCCGTCAATTTATTCGGGATTTGTTTTCGACCCGGTGGTGGTTACCCCTTCTTTAAATACCCGGCGCATGAATTGGTCAACCAGTCCGTCGATGTGGCGGATCTGTGCAGAACCCGGGAAGGCCAATTTGTCGAACAAATTCAGAATGACTGCCCGACAACCCCAACCCGCATCGAAGCCGCCAACACCTATCTGATAAACTGCCTCGAATCCAATCTTCGTGATGACGACGTCACGCTAAAAGCCATCGAGATTATCGAAAGCTGCAAAGGCCGTATCAGCATTGCCCGACTCGCGCAAACCCTTGGCTTGAGCCATCGCCATCTTACGCGCAAATTCAAAGAGCGTATCGGCATGACCCCCAAACAGTTGTGCCGCAACATCCGATTCAAACAGGTTTACAAGCTCATTGAATCCTCATCTGATCATAACTGGGCTGATGCCGCCTTAACGTGCGGCTATTACGACCAGTCTCACTTTATTAATGAGTTCAGGTGGTTCACTGGAAGAAGCCCGGACGCTTATTTTTGTTCCTCCCTTTGCAGCCCTGACTTTTTCACCGCCAATTTCTAAGGCATTATTTTATGCCGAGGCCCTTATTCCTTCCTATGTTTAATCCTGTCCAGTTTTTCCAATACGTATGATTGGTTCGGGCCTATTTTGCAGCGAGCGATGAACAGTAGACGACAAGTCGCCTTCTGTGAAACGCCGCTGCACGAAATGTGTCGCGGCCCACTGATAGCCCGATATTTTGCACAACGTATTTTTACCAAAGGAGGAAATCATGGAAAAGGCCTACCTTCAGAAAAGCGTTTATTGCGATTTCGACCACACTGCCGTCTCCAGTCTGGCCAGGGATCTCGCCAAGGATGAGCAGGGCCCGGCAAGAGTAACCGAAGCGGCGTTTAAATACATTCGCGACAACATTCGCTTCGGATTCGATCTTGTCCGGGTCAAGGCCTCCGAAACCCTGTCCAAGGGCTACGGCGTCTGCTACAATAAATCATTGCTGCTGGTGGCCCTCCTGCGAAGCAATAAAATACCGTCCCGAATGGCCTATTATCCCGTGAACCGCGAATTCATGCGTCCGGCCATGGGAGAAGCCTGTCAAACCCTGACGGAATCGTTCAATCACTGTTTTACGCAAGTGTTGCTCAACGGTGAATGGATCGCAACGGATGCCACACTGGACACTGCAACATACCAGAAACTGTTTAAACCATTTCAGGTGTCCTGGGGAATTGATTGGAACGGCAAAGAAGACATGCAGCTATATACCGAACACATCACCGGGCCGGTAGTGGTTATTGAAGATATTGACACGGCGATTCAAAAGGACATGGGCAATGTATTGCCGCCGCCGTCAGAGGCCGATGCGTTTTTCGGACCCGCCAATCAACAGATGTGGCAAGCCGTTGCTGCCGGGTCATGATTACCGGCTTTAACCGGGGACCAAAGACATTTTTATGCGCCGATCCATCTCACCCGGATGCGTTACAAAAATACAGAATATCTCGATATTCTTTAATTTCGGCGCGAGCCCTTAGTCGCCGTTAAGATCCCATGCGTCGGTCTGTAACGATTATTCTTGTTTCTTGTATGAAGAAAATAATATTTCCCGACCTATAACTGTTTTTTCCGTGGAGGCATTCTCTCGACCGCTCATGCCCCTGGTGGAATACACCCTCGATGAAGATGGCCGTATGATCGTACACAATGAGACGGCCGTATGGTACCGTTTTATAGATTTGACGCACCAGGCAGAGGCGCTTTTCCGATTCATCGAACAGACCATAGAGACAGAACTCGCAGGCGAATTGGCGTTCATCGCCAACTATGACAAAACCAAAAAGGCGGTCCAGGAGATCGTGGACATGCCCGATCGGCAAATAGATCTTTTCATTCGTTTCTACCTCCAAAACAATGGCCGGCTCTCTGCAAGGAAACGCGCGAGCCACTTTGATTTCCTGTCGGATGAAGAAATCGCCCACATGGAACAAGCCGTTCAATCTGCCTATGGTAACGCAACCCCAGGTGATGAATGACGACATCGACCTGGATGCCAAGCATCTGAGGGTACGGGCCAAGGGCAACGTGGTGCAGGTCAAGTTCATAAAGACCGACCTGCTGGTCGTTCAGCGCGCCTTGGGCCACCGGGACATCTCGACCACCCGGATCTATACTTACCTTGTGGGCGGCCGACTGGAAGAAGCCCTCGAACGGATTTAGCCCGACCCCCACCGGTGGATATCGCAAGCGGCCCTTGACCGGGCCGCTTGCTTGTTGTATCTTTGTGTCTACAATGTGCTAACGCTAATGGGAGGTCCGAGCCATGATCAAGACCCTGACGAAACACGGAAACAGCTTGGCACTGGTGATCGAAAAGCCGGTGCTGGAACTGATTGGTGCGGACGCCGATACACCGTTCGATATTTCCACCGACGGCCAGGTCCTCATTCTCAGCCCGGTGAAAGATACCGGTCGTCGGAAAACCTTCAAGGCGGCTCTCGACAAGGTGAACACCAGGTACCCGAAGGCCTTGAAAAAGCTGGCGGAATAACCGGTGGATCCTGTCTTCCTCAGCCTGAGCGAAGTCCTGGAAATTCACCAGGACCAGATTACCCGTTACGGTGGTGCCGCCGGCATCCGGGATATCGAGCTGCTCAAATCCGCTCTCGGCATGCCGCCGGCTACCTATGGTGGCCAGTTCCTGCACACGGACATTTACGAAATGACCGCAGCCTACCTGTTCCATCTGGTCAAGAACCATCCCTTCATCGATGGCAACAAGCGCGTCGGTGCAGCTACTGCACTCATCTTTCTCTACCTGAACGGATTTGACTTCGACGCCCCCGAGGATGACCTCGCCGATATGGTGCTGGCCGTGGCTCGGGGCGATCTCGACAAAGCCGACGTGGTTGTGTTTATCCGGCGCCACACTCAACCTGCCTGATCTTTTCCCGGCTTCGAAAGAGAAATCTTTCGCAATCAAAATTTCCTGGAAGAAAGAGTTCCTTGCACTGTTGAGCGATGATGCTGCGCGTGATCTGGAGGATATCTACGATTACATTGAATTACACGACTCAAGAGCAAAAGCGAATCTCGTTCTGGAGCGTATCGAAAAAGCATTCAGCAGCCTGCCTGAAAAGCCTGAACACGGGTTTTGCCCGCGAGAATTGATTGCTTTTGGGCTGCGGGAATTTTGCCAGGTCTTCTTTAACCCTGCCGTGGATTCGTGATCTTTCGTTTGCGTTTGCCCATTTCAAGCCGGAATCCCATTTCTTTAAGATCCCAAAAATCCAATCGACCGTTCCCAGGGCCACATCGGTTCGATCGGCGATCTGCCGATAAGGCCATTCGCCGGAAAATACCCTTGCCGACTGTTTTAAATTCAGAAACAAAGTCGGCCTTGACACTGTAATAGAAGCGATCCGTTTTTACCGTGAGCGGAAAAAATAAAGTTGACGACCTTATGAGGTATGCTAGTATCTGCAGAGTGAATAAAACCATGCGACCCTACATTGAGGCAATCCAATAACTTAATTATTGCGCCAAAAAAAGGGTTGTTTTTTTAAAGCCTTGTATTTTGCGCCTTTAAGGCCGGAAGCTGTTGCAGAAGCCTGGTAATTAAGGATTCAGATAAAAGACCTTCCTGCAGCGCATCCACGCTTCGATCACATATTGTTGGATCGGAACCAACAATTTTTTAGGATCACAGGAAGGTCTGAAAAAAACATATCATCGCGTGCCATTGTTGTAAACGAATAAATCGTATCATAACAGAAAATTCTGAACAGCAACGGTATCAAACTGTAAAGTAAAATCACTCAACATGGCTTTTCAAATCCAGTTATTGAGGTGATTATGACCTACAGTGAGATTAACCATTGGCTCAAACGTCAAATAATAGTACCCAAAGGCTTCAAACCGTATGCTTTGGATTAATTTTATTCTCGATGATTTCAGTTCGAAAGCACTCACTGAAAGCTGCCGGTCAGTTGGTCGGTATACACAGTTCGCAATTTAGCCGGTTTTTGTTAAATCATCTGAATTTGGCGAAGGCCTCTTTGTCTCAGTTGTCTTGCAAACAGTCAAAAATATTGTCAAAAAGAATGACTTTCTTGGCAAATAAAAAACTATCCTGGAAAATAGCGATCATTATCGATAGTACCTTGCAGACGCGATTTAACAGACATAGCGATAATGTGAAACGTTTTAACCATGGCGCAGGATTTGTCATTGGCCATCAGTGGACCAATATTGTTTTGTACATCAATGGCCAAATGATACCTTTACCGCCAATCCCTTTTTACAGCAAACGGTATTGCCGTTTGAATAAAATCCGACACGAAACGGAAAACGTGCTGGTATGTAAATATCAGTTCAGAGACTGAACCTTGAACAATACATCGGAGCCCATGATCCAAAACATGTCGTCGTGCTTGCTGACAGTGGTTATGACACCAAGGACATAGAAAGAACTGTTTCACGGAAAAAGTGGCGCTACATCATCGCCCTGAAGAAAAAAAGAGCGGTTAAGACCATACGTGTATTTGAAACAACGACCAAGTCGAAAGGGTGGATTCAAGTTGCCACCTTTTTTAAAAATTATCGTTGCCTCAAGTGGAGCACTGTTCGTGTACCAGTGAACAGTACCAGAAAAAAGCGAATGGAATTTCGCGTTAGACAAATCACAGGTTATTTGCGCGATGTTGGCAAAACTCAACTGATTTGTTCGGAATTTAAAAAGCGTCCTCAAGGTCGCAAAAAGTACTTGGCGTGCAACGATCTGAAGGCCACTTCAAGACAAATCCTTATCGGGTATCGGCTTCGGTGGGCGATAGAAATTTTTCATAAACATATCAAGATGTTTTTGGGATTTGAAGATATCGCCACAAAGCAGTTTGCCGCTGTTGAGTCGCATGTTCACTGGATTTATTGTGCCTACATTCTGATGAATTCGCTCCCGGTTCCGGGTGTCGAGAAAAACGACTCAATCGCGCAGAAGCAAGCAGCGATAACCCGCATTGTTGATCTTCGTGAACAATCCCGTGTCAGGCAGCTATTAACAAGGTTTAACGGAGTCGACGTGTATAAAAAGCAGTTAGATGAGGCACTTTCGATGACATAGTCCCGATAAATCACTATTGATACCTGTTTATGTAGAGTTCGCCTTTTTTCGCGCAACTAATAAGTATAAATCTATAGTCGTCTATGAATATGCTGTGCCGCTCGATGCCGCGTTCAATGATATGATGCAAAGCACCGGTTGCATCTATGTGGGCTTTTCGTAGCATCACAGAAGCGTAACAAGTCGGTGTTTGTGTATCAGTATAAAGTTGATGAGTTAGGGGCGGGCACAATTACCCGTGTTTTGGCGTTCTTTAATTGCCTATTACAATTGGGCTAAAACCCTAGTTTAATGTGTTTTGGGTTGTGTTATGGGTTTTTTAATCTCTTGATTTTGTCTAAAACTGTATTGAGATACGTTGGGTCACCTATCCGTTTACTAAAAGCACCTATAGCGACAACTACTACTGATAGAACTTCTCTTATCGTTGGACTTCGACCTAAATCACTTTGATAATTATTAATGATTTGCTGGATATTCTCTTTCATTCGTTGTTGTATTTGCTCTTTTATTTCATCAGGAAGTTCGGTGATAGCTCTATAAGTCAGAGTGTTATTTATGATTCTCTCTGCTTTTTGTTGTTCTATCAGCGGATCTTTATGTAGTAAATCCTCTGTCAGGCTTAGAAGTGTTTCTATATGGGTCATAGATATCGATATGTCAAGCTCATCGAAAATTTGTTTTAAAAATCGAGTAGTGCTATCTAACACGGAGTCAGCGATTAGCAAATCGCTATTCTCAATTTTGAACCATCCCATATTTGTCCCCTTTCAATATTAATTAAGAGGTTTCCACCCTTTTGGAAATCCTATGCCTTCTCCTCGAAACAGAATTAAACTTTTGTCTTCTTGATGTTTACACACAGCTGTGAATCTTTCCTTTGATACTTGGTTCTTTTCATTTTCGAGTTTGTCCTTACCTCCAAAACTATCAATCCAATATTGTTCAGAACAGTCAGTTTCAAATCTCGTCCAGCTTCCTGATTCAATTCGTTCAATTTTATGTGTTGATTCTTTCCATGTCGTGTGAGTCAACAAGTGTTGCGCAAATCGTCCTTTTATCCCAACAGTAGCTTCCGTTTGCCCCACATATACAACACTACCATCAAATTTTAGCACCACCTTATATATAATCATATCATCTTGCGTCACGTCATATTGATTTGTGCCCTTATGTAATTGAATCACTTGAGATTGAAGCTGGATAGATTGCGTGCCCGGCATAGCATTTTTTTGCAGTAGTCTCTGCACTATCGATTCAGGCCGATTATCCATAAACCCAAGACTCTGCTTTCCTTTATTCTTTTTCTGAAAAACAGAATCGGCAACCGTTCTATTCTTATTCTCTTTTCGCTTCTCTATTTTTGTATTCATATCTCAACCCATTTTAATCAGTGCAGCCACTTGTTATAGGCCTTCTTGAGATACCTATAACATGATTAAAATTTTTATTGAGTGATCTTCATATTGACTATGCCAGTTAAAAAAGATCTTTCGTAAATGGTTCACGCTGTGTTGCCCGCCGTTAATGCCTTCAAATACATAATTATTCGATCGATACATTTTATACTATTCTCCTAAAAGCATGGATATTTTTGCGTATTCATGGATATCCCGCCTGCCTCATTTTCCGCACTTGTCTAAACACCATGTAAAAAGTCAGAACGATCATCAGAATGATGAATATTTCCGTTGAATGGTTCATCAAGTCCGGGTCACAGGTCAGCAGGCTGATCAAAATGGCGGCATCCAGAAGAAGAATGCCCAGAAAATACCCGTTGTATTTTTTGCGGAAAGCCCGCAATTCGCATATCCAAGTCGATCCCAGGCCGCAGACCCCCAGGAAAAGCAGGAAGGCCCAGAAAATCATTTTCAGAAGGTTTCGATTGGGGCATATCCAGTTGCAGAATCCAGCGGAATGGTTTTGCAGCATGATTTGTAAAATCTGGTAGTCCTCATTTTTCCGAAACATGGACAGAACGCTTGCCGCTATTTGTTTCACCGTGCCGGCACCGCCTGCCGGCAAGGGCCAAAAACCGGCCCCGCCGAAATTGTTTTCAAAGTAAATCAAATCATCCTTGAATTGCTGGTTTTCCGGGTCCACCGGTGGGGTGATGACAGGCACGATTTTACGAAGAACATTGCGCCGCTGGTAGCCTTTAAACTCTTTTTCGATGGCGTAGCGCATTTCTTTTTTGGTGTATGTCGTGGGTTGCTCCAAAAACACGATCAAAAGGTCCACGGGGTCATTGGTCTGCGTATCTTCATGTGTTTCAGGAAAAACATGACTTAAAAACAGGCGCACCGCATTTTGATTTTTTTCGGACATGGCGGGCATCATCACATTGATGGAAAACGGCTTTTCAGTCTTTTGAAAGGCGGTTTGCAGATTGTCCAGCAAGGTTTTGAATTTTTCGGCGTAAGCGTCCTTTTCCGGATATGCCTCGAAATAAAGCGTGACACCGTCCACCATCGGGCATGTGGTAACAAGCCGGACAAGCTCTTTGATCATGCCGGATTCTCGTGCCATGGCCGTTTGATACCATGTCCGCCAATCCGGGTGGTGGATGACCAGGTCGACTTTGGTTCTGTATTTATGCGCTATTTTAATGAATTCGGCCTGGTGTTTTTCCTGCCGCCATGGCGTATGTTCCTGCAACCGTCCGGTTTGATCCAAATAAACCGCAAAATAGGCGATTCGGGACAGCAAGCTGAAATTGATGGTTTGCGTTTCCTTGGGCGTATCTTTTTTTTCAGATTGGTTTTCCGGTTTTTTGTTTTGCGGTTGATCCACCTTTTTGTCCGAGCCCATCCAATACGGATAGAAACCGTATACCACACGGGTGAAGTCCTGAACGCACCCACACCCACCGCTTTTCCATTGGATGGCTGCCAAGTCATCCATGCCATGCGTCTTTTGAGCCGTGTGTTGAATCAGGGTCTTTTGATCTCCTGAATACACATCGACAGGCAGGCCTGCGGTTTTGAGTTGTTGTTCCACGGCATTATCAAAGAGATCAACCATGGCATACTCGATGTTTTGAAGGGGGGTCAATGCGGTGATCAAGGATTCGGGGAGTTGTGTTGCTTCAGGTTCCTTTGCCTGCTGCAGCGTTTTTAAATCCTGATCGGTTATCTTGTAGCTTACTGCTTCCAACTGACGGTCGGATAGCGCCGCGGAGGAAGTCATAAGGCTGATGAATAGTGTGAATAGCCACACTTTGCGTGTCACGCGCATGGGTGTCTGCCTCTATTGCTCAAATCGTTTTGCCTTCTTTACGCAGTTCTTTGGCGATGGCGTTTTGAACCAGGTTTTGGGTGATGGCGTCATGGTTTTGTTCCATGGCCAGAATAGCGCTGTAGCACACCACGTTGGCGACCGCGCCGCCGGAAAGCTCATAATCCGTGGCCAGGCGGTGCAAATCCACGTCATCCGCGAAGATGCGTTTGCCATTGTCCATGTTCCGCCATAGCTGCAGGCGTTGATCGGCATCCGGTATGGGAAAGTACACGGTGGATTGAAACCGGCGGGCAAAGGCTTCATCGATGTTGTCTTTCAGGTTGGTGGCCAGAATCACCACCCCCGGATAATCTTCGATGCGTTGCAGCAGGTAGGAGACTTCCTGGTTGGCGTAGCGGTCGTGGGCGCTGCTGGTTTGGGTGCGCTTGCCGAACAGGGCATCGGCCTCGTCAAAAAAGAGAATCCAGTTTTTATTGACGGCCTGATCGAATACGCCGGCCAGGTTCTTTTCGGTCTCTCCAATGTATTTTGAGACTACTTTGGACAGGTCGATACGGTAGACATCAACTCCGGTGGTTTTGCCCACAAGGGTGGCGGTCAAGGTCTTGCCCGTGCCGGGCGGGCCGTAAAACAGGCAGCGGTATCCGGGCTTGATCACTTTGCCCAGCCCCCAGTGGTTGCGGATGGTCGGCCCGTGCTGAAGCCATGTGGCGATATGGGAGACGTCGGCCATGGCTTCGGGGGACAGCACGAGATCTTTCCAGTCGAGTTGGGTGGTGATCAGTTTGGCCGGGAAGTGAATGTTGTAGTCGGGTTTGTGGTCGAGCCCGGTGGTGAGTTTGCTCAGGTATTCCGCGCTGATGGTCAGGGCGCCGCTTAAAAAGGGTTCCGTCTTTTCAACGGGTTCCAGGCGCAGGATGGTTTTGCGCGCGAAAAAGTGGTCGGGATCATACAGGGCCTGGATGTCGAAGCGTTTTTCAAGATCGTCACCGGCCAGGATAAAAGCCGCGGTTTCGCCTGTGGGAAGGAAACCGCTATGGGTATGGCCCTTCAAGCCGCCGAATTCGGTAAAGCCCCGATCGAAATTCTTGTTTTGGATGAAGAAGGTGTCCAGCACCTGGGGCCGGATGTGGGGAATCAGGGCAAGCAACAGCACGATGCGCTCATCCATGCTCATGTGTTGTTCGTGAACCAACCGATGGTAAAAGGAACCGGATTCGGTCAATGGCGGCGGCAAGACGTCATGGATGCTGTCCGCGGCGCCGTCGTGCTGGAAGTAGATGCCGATGCGGGTTTCCAGTACATGGTTAAACCACGCCAGTTCACTTTCCAGGGCCCGTGCGTTGGCTTGTCGACGGTTCATTGTCTTTTACTCGGGTCTTGTCTTCATGGTTATCTCCAGTTGACGTGCAATACCCGGTTCATCCACGGGTGTTTGATCACGGCAAAGTGCCAGGGCAGTTGGTCCAGCAACATGTCATAGGCACAGGCTTCCACTTGCAGGTGCCAGGCATCCTTTTTCAGCGTCAAATATCCCCGGCGCTGCAGAAAAGAGGTGCGCAGGCCCTCGGGCGAGGTGTTGCCCAGCGTTTTCCAGTGAGCGATCATGCTCAGGATCAGGCTGTTGACCGACGCGATCTCTTGCGGCGTTATGTCGATGCCGCCGGCAATGGGACGCGCACTTGTCAGACCGCAAAGAATCTTGTTTAGGGTCAGTTGAAATTCAGGCGCCATGGTGCATTCCCTGACCAGATACTCCAGAATGTGGACGGCGCGCTGCGCCGTACCCGAGGTCCTGAATTTGTTGTTTTCCAACAAGTTCAGCATGTTGAATAGTCTGGGCAGAAAAGGGGCTGCGAGAACCATGCCGGCATTTTGGACAAAGATCGATTCCGTGGGATCGTTTTGTTCCTCCGCGTTGACATGGTTCGGGTGTTTTTCAGGAGAATGGTTGCCACCCGGCGTTTTTTCGGCTTGCCCCAAACGGGCCGGAGCGGCTTTGGTCGGATTCAGGGCTTGGATAATGAACTGTCGATCCATTAGATCGTTTTGACCGGTTGGTTGGTTGCCCATGGCCGATGGGCTTTGCAGATGCTGATAAAATGCGGCGCGTTTTGGTTCTCCCATTTTTTGGGCCAGGTGATGCGCGACATGCCGCACAAAGTCCTGGGCGGTCAACTTGTGGGCAGGGTTGCGCGACAAAAGGGATAAAGCCGATGCCCATGCCTGCCGTTGCAGGATATTCGAATGATCTGCCGCGTACTGTTTCCCTGCGGCGGTGACGATGATGTTCAGGTAACGCCGCCAGGCGGCATGGCGATCGGTGATCCGCATGAGGCGCAGCCGTGCAAGCAACTTGTCCGGCAGCAGCCCGGCCAGTTTTTCCACGGTTTTCGCGTTGGCCGGATTCCGGCGCAACCAGCGCGCCAGCGCGGCCGGGTGCGTGTTCAGCAAGCGTTGGACGGCGTCAAGGCGCATGCCGCCGGAGGTGTCACGACCCAATACCGGGGTGTCGGCAGATGCAAGCGGCCGGGTGTGTTTTTTTTCACGGGGCATGTCCATTTTGCCTTGTCCCGAAGGCGCCGGAGCGGTTTGGGTTGGATTCAGGGCTTGGATAATGAACTGTCGCTCTATTGGATCGTTGATGTCGATGTAGCGCCGCCAGGCGGCATGGCGATCGGTGATCCGCATGAGGCGCAGCCGTGCAAGCAACTTGTCCGGCAGCAGCCCGGCCAGTTCTTCCACGGTTTTCGCGTTGGCCGGATTCCGGCGCAACCAGCGCGCCAGCGCGGCCGGGTGTGTGCTCAGCAAGCGTTGGACGGCGTCAAGGCGCATGCCGCCGGAGGTGTCATGACCCAATACCGGGGTGTCGGCAGATGCAAGCGGCCGGGTGTGTGTGTTTTCACTTTTAAGCCGGGGCCGGGGCGTTGATGGGTTTTCTTCTTCGTGGATCTCATCCAGAATTTCCAGGAGCTGGCGGCCGGTGGGATCGGCAACGTCGATGGTGCGGGTGAAGAACGTGTGGAAATCGGCCACCAGCTCTTTATAGGCCATGTTATGGTGGGCGGCCAGGTGGCGGATGACTCCGGCGCAGTACTGTTTTCGATTAAAGCGGCTGGTGCCGTCCGCCAGAAGGAAGGTCAGGGTGAATTCCCTGAGTTGACCGGAAACTTTTTCCGGGTTGCCGGACGGTTCGGGAACGACCTGCTCGATAACTGCGTGATGTTGCATGACCCTGGCGATAAAATCGGCATGTTGGGGCTGAACCAGGACAATCAGCTCCTGAAACTGTCGCGGGCTGAATTGCCGGGCAATGGCGCGGCGTACACGGGCTTGACGGGCGTATTGCCGGATGGTGGCCAGGGTCGGTTCGGGAAAACCGGTGCGCATTCGGCGCCAGGCATCGGCAAAACCGTCCATGCGTTGATGGCACATGGCATCCAGGAGTGCGGATTTCAAGGCGGTCCATGAATGCAGGACATATTCGGGAGTCGCGGCGGGGGCGCTGTCCGAATCCAATGCCGCCAACAGATCGGCCACCATGCGGTCCGGGCCGGGCCGGGCCCGCGGGTCCGCATCTTTCAGACGCTTTCGTATGAGGGTGAGGGGAACGTGGTGTCGCTTGGCAGCCGCCTTGAAGGCGGAGGCCATCAGATGCCAGGGTGATACTTGATCGTGACCCGGACTGAGCAGCCGTCGCAGCACGGTTTCCCACACAAGCCCGGCGAATTCGCGGCCTGATACGGGCAACAGGGCCCGGCGTTCATGCAGGCGTGTCACGGCGGTGATGGTCCGGCGGATGCCGTGCATATCCCGTGGCGATAAATGCGACGTCAATAACGGCAATAGGCGCAGCAACAGCTCGGATTTGAATTGGCGCGCCAGTCTCGGCAACACGGGGCTGCTCAGGCCTGTTTGCCCCCGCAAATAGGTGACCAACGCGTGGGGCGCCTGGTTGATCAGGTCGCCGAGTATTCCGCAAATATCGTTTTGACCGGCGTTTTCATTTGTCCACGGCAGCGTTCCGGTCATAAGGTAATGGGCGATGAGAGCCAGTCCGGCCTGCCGCGGCGAATCGCGCCGGACGTTTTTCGAAGACGGTGTTTGAATGGCCGATTGCAGCGCTTGCCTGAGGTGATGGGTCAGGGCGGTTTCCAAATCCTCATCGGCAACGGCGCCCAAATCGATTTGCAGATAATCGATGCGCACCACGTCTTGACCGGTCTTGAATTCTTCAAACACTTCATCCATGCAGGGCGCCAGACGGTTTGTGATCAATCCGGGCAGGGTGGCGGCGTCATGCATCACCTGGGCGCAGGTGGCGAAGGCCATGTTGAAAACAGCTTCGCCAATTTTATGAGGTTGATGCATCATGGTCTCATCCCCCGTCCGTTTGTTCGGAAGAATCCATGGATTCGGCAGGGTCACCGGGGGCAATGGCGTCGGCGAGGGCATCGAGCGCCAACAATAGCCGGATCAATTGGGCCGAAAGTGCGTCCAGGGCGGGAGAACCGTCGGGATGGTCGCTTTTGGCGGTGAGCCATTGACGGTAAATCAACTCAAAGGCGTGCATTTGATCGTATTCGAGCCAATGGACCCTGATCGCCACATGGGCCGGGCAGTTGATACGCAGGGTGTCTTCGGCAAGGCGCCTGAACGCGTCATCATGGAAACGGGCGGTCCAGGCGGGCATCAATACGCTGATCCGGAAGGGGTAGAAGTCGTCGGAAACCTGGACCTCTTTGTGCCGGGCGGCTGCAAGGGGGCGCAACAAGATGTGTTCGATGATATGCAACCCTTCGGATTCCTGATTGAGGTGCAGCAACAATCGGCAAAAATTGTTCGCATCCCGGATGGCTTCGGCGCGCTGCGCATAGGTCGCCAGGTAACACCATTGCTCTTCGTCAAAGGGTTTGAAAATCACCTGAAAACCGCCGTGGGTGGTGAGCGGACCGATTTGGTAGCGGGCGTGCTGTATTCCCTGCCTGAAAAAAGAGGCGTTCACGACCTGGCGTTGCAGCAGCATGAAATTTTGATGCAGTTTTTCCACCAGATCCGGTGTGATTGGCGTTGGCTTGGGGTCAGGCGGCACGTCATGAAAGTGTTCGGTGGGCCGCACCCGGACATCACTCAAATCGACGTAGGGTATCGATAAACCGCCTTGCAGCATTTGACGAAACCGGCTGTCGGAGACCAACTTCAAGCCGTGTGCCGCCAGGGCGGCGCTCAGCGACCGGTGATGCAGGCAAGGCAACCCGAGCAGGATGCGGACCTTGAGCTCAAAACCGGTCATTTCACGGCTTTGCCAGGCCATATGGCTGTAATCGACGGCGCCCCCGCGGTGATGCCCCGCGGCGGGCAGGTGTTTGAGCAATCGGATTTTGTTTTCGATGATGGTCCGGGTAATTTCGGTGGGGGGGATGTAGTAGTGAAAATGACGCATGTACTTCTGGGTAAACTGCTCTCCGTAAAGCGCCAGCAGATAATCCAGCACCCGGCCGCGGCGCCGCCCGTAATCATCACGGCGCGCCATGATGGCCGCCTGCCGATGCGCCAGGTTCTCCGCGCGGTCGGCAAGCAAATCAGCGACCTGGGGCACGCTGTCATCATCCAGGACTTGGTGAAAATAGGTCCGATCCAAGGCGGGATCGTTTGAAAAAAGCGGTCCGATGTTGCTCAACTGGGCGTTGAAGTCGGCCATGATCTGGTCGAAAAAGAGCAGGTAGCCTTTGAGTTGGCGGGCCTGGGCCACGCGTTCGGGGCCGGCCGAGGCGGGCACGCCATACCGGTCGATGCCATAAATCCTCGGGAAGTGATTGCCGATGGCGGTATATGTTTTCAGCGGCCGATACATAGCGGGCGGCGGATCATAAAGGGCGGAAAAGTCCTGCTGTAAATTTTTGTATGCCCGAAGATTAAATTCCAGGCGGTCAAATTTGGATCTGAAGGACCTGGCCGATACCGGATAGGTTTTGGATTTTTTGACCAGGGCGATGCCCATCTCTTCGTTGCGGCCGGGTATGGCCAGGGATGCGGCGGTCTCGGAATGCTGTTGGGGCAGCACAACCATGGGGTTGCCGGCGGCATCGAGCAGGGTCAGGCGCTGGATGCCGACCACGCCGTCGATGGCGCGAATGACGCCGAAGATATCCGCCAGGGTAATGGGTTGGTGATGCGCTTTGAGTTCGCGCCGGCCGATATGGCCGCAGCGGATCAGCGGGCCGGTGAATATCGTTTCAAGGGATCGGCCTTCCTTGATGGCCCTATCATAATCAACCACGGAGATGCCGGGGGAGATGAACCGGGAGCACCGGAAGTAAATCTCCGCCAGCAGATCGTTCGGATCGCGGCGTCCGTCGATTTCGATGCGTCCCTTGATGCGGCACAGCGCCGGTTTGACGATGTGCACCGCGGCAATGTCTTCGCACAGGTTGCGGTGGCCGCGGTAGGCGGCTTTTACTTTTTCAATGACCGCTTGAGGATCAACGGCGGTATGATCATCCGGCCGCGGCGTCAGTCTTACCCGGATGGTATAGAGTCCCGGCAGGCCGCCGGATGACGCCGGGTCCAGGTGAATGTCGTCGATTTGTGGTACCGCGTCAAAAATGGCTTCGCGATAGTCATCCGGGGTCACGGGACGACAGGGAAGTATTTGTTCCGGCGGATAGAGGGCCTGTTTTTCGTGGTCGATTTTACCCGTTGTGACACCTTCCGGCGCGGCAAGATAGTCTCCCACGGGAAAATTCGATTTATAAATGCTTTCGGTCAGGGCGTAGCAGACCTGTTCCAGGATGGTGACACCGGGGTCATGGGCATTGTAGTCCGTCCATCGATCGCCGGCAAGATTCTGGATCAAGGCCAGGCCGGTGCGCCAGAGGTCGCGAAAACCGGCTGGCGGTTCACTCGAGGGGTCCTTTTCCATATGCGGGGTCTGCATCATACACCACTATTTTGCCGGATCGGTCGTTTCGGCCGCGTCTTCTTGAAGGGTAAAGCTGCCGGCCATGGTTTTATCGAACCACAACCGCGTGACGTTGTATTGCACCTGAATGCCGTCGGGGTAGGCGCCTTTTGTTTTCAACGCCAAAGCATACGTGCCGCCGCTGCCTTGCCATCGCAGCAGGATCCGGTCGCAACGTGAGCGATAGTAGGCATGCTGACAATGAATACGTCTTTTCAGGTTTAAAAAGTTCATGAAAATACCCTTGGGATGGAACGTGTTCAGGGCGGTGGCGCGCACCAGCGCATAGCGTCCGGTTTTGGGCTTGCCCACGCCGGCCATGATCTCCAGGGCCTGGCAACCCGTCAGGTTTTCCACGATGGGGTGCCATTGACCGTCGGCGGGCGCAAGCCCCTTGATGCCGCCGGTTCGGCCCTGGGCGGCGATGACGCCGGCGACATCCAGCGGGTATTGGGGCATGGATTGTCCGATACCCACATGGCCGTCGGCGGAAAGCACCATGGATGGTTGGCCCGAGCCGTTTTTGATGATCAGTCGGCCGTTGTCCCTGTTACAGGTCAGCGTCCATATGGGCCGGTTCAGGTCGGTGTGGTGGTAGAAACTCATCAGGGCCGTGTTTTCACCCAACTGAGAGACCTTCAGGCCGTCGGCGGGCGATTTGTCGAATCCTTCATCCACCATGTTGAGCATGGAGTCGATTAAATCCGCAAACTGTTGTCCGGACGGCATGTGGCCTTTTTTAAAATAGTTTTTCAGCGTGCTGCGGTTGGCTTTTCCCATGGGATTACATTTAGCTTATGATAAAGGTTTCACCGATTTTGAGTTCGTCGATGCCGGCCGATCGCGGTTCAAGGGCCAGGTAGTCGTTGATGGTTTCGATGTAATGGTGCCTGAGCGGTACGGCGATGCCCCAGGGATACTTGGGTTTGATATCTTCCGCATGCGCGGTCGCACCCTGCACCCCGGCGGTGTCGAACAAGGCGTAGGTGTCGTTCTTATCCTGGACGATATGCAGCATGGAAAATTGGGTCAGATAAGAGACGCATTCAAGCCCCAGAATATACGACGCGATATCGGCGTGCCGGATGCGCCAGCCGAAACGCGCTTGGTTCCGGCCTTGATCAGTCCAGGGAGACAGGTATTGATTGATGGCCTGGTTGATATGCTTGATGGATGCGCCTCCCACCGCCGATGGATGCAATTTTACCGAGCAACGGACCTGGATTTGCTCATACACCGGATTGCACACCTCGATGGCCGCGAACGGTGATGCCAGTCGGGCAACATAATCTTTGATCCTGCCGAGCAACCGCGCGTCCGCCATGGGCTGTTGATCCGGGTCCGGCGGGTCTGATTCCAGTTGGGCAATGACGACAAGAAGCACATGTCCGGCAGTATTCATGCCTTTGGCCGTGCTTGCACCGGGAAAGCATTTGACTTTAAAGATTTCAGGAAACTGTTCAAGCACCAGCCGTTCATAGTCCCAAGGCGTGATGGCCCGGTTTTTATGCCGCAGGCGTTCGCTGATCCGGGTGGTCAGGGTTCGGTCCGCTTCCGGGGCGCGGCCATTGGCCGAAGGGGTCGGCTGGACGATCGATGCAATGCCGGCAAGGGTCGCGCGGGCCTGGCGGATGGTGCCGGCGGCCAGAGGGGTTTGCAGGTGGTCCGTGGCATTGTCTTGGTTTTCCCAGGTCACGCTCAGGGCCTGGGCGGCAACGCCCAAGAGGTGTCCGGCGCATTGCGGGTCTTGATCAACCGCCGTGCACAGCCAGAAGCAGCGGTCCGGCAGGATGGTATTGTCGCGATTGATATCCCGGGGGATATCCAGGGTGACGATGCCCGAACAGGTGAAGCCGTTGGTGGTGTCGCCGATGACGTGCCGCGCCGGCAGTTTCATCCATCGATTGGATGAGAGATAATACCAATGGGGCGCCCGAGTCGTACCGGCGGTGTGTTGTTCGCTTTTCGGACGGATCTGAAAGAACAGGGTGAGGGCGCCGGCCGGATGGGTTCCCCCCAGCCCGATCAATAGCGCCCCGGCATGATCATTGCCGGGTAGTATGGGGTTGGGCCGATTGTCAACGGGCGGATAAATGCTTTCCCAGCCAAGGGGGTGAAGATGGAGAATCTGATGGTTCGAATCCTTGGGT
>JABDRH010000144.1 GCA_013041835.1 Desulfatitalea sp.
CCGTCGAAGGCCGCTGCCATTTTGCCTTCTCAGACATAAGAAGATTGATTACAAAAGCGGCCATGGCGGATAATTTTAGTAGACTTTCCTTAGGGCCGAGCAAATCAGCAGTAAATTCGATTGTGGATGTACTACTGCGCATGGCGGCTTAACTTTTATGGGAAACTTTAGATAAAAATATAAAACAGACCGAAATCCGGATCCCGTCATGGTACACCAATCTGTTTTTTCCCCTTCTCGTTAAATCCCGAAAAAGTGATACCGAAAAAATCATGCATTGGGAGACGGTTTTAAAAAAGCTGTTTTCAGCCCATTGGCAGGACACAGGCAGCGACAAGGAACGACTTACCGCATTCTTTGAGGATCCGGCCGTATGCAAGCTGGTTGCCCATGCGCTTGCCGGTATGGTGGTTTTTCTTCGCGAGGAAAGAGACAAAGTCCGTTACCTGTTTGAAGTCGTGAACGCCTTATCTGAAAATGACCTGAACCTCTTTGAAAGCATGGCAGCAAACGGGCTCAATACGGTTTTAAACAAGAACAAGCGCCTTGCCTGCCCTGAACAGCAACAAGGGCAGGCATATCCCATCCGGATCGAGGTCATCTCCCGTGAACAGATTGCCGGCATTGTGGACAATATTGTGGAAAAATACCTGGACACGGCCATTGACTGGTGCCTGCAATACCAGCTATCTGTAGCGCAGAATAATCCGCGCAGAAAGCTTGCCAAACAGTTTTCAAATTCCATTTCCAGCATGAACCATGACCTGTGGCAGGAACTGCTCGCCCTGGTCAGTACACAAAAACGCGTACTTTACCGTAACCGCTATCTGTTGCGGATTGTGATCCATTACCTGTTTGAAACCCGGGATGTGGATAGAGATTACTGGAAAAAATATATTCCCAGCGTGGACCGCATCATCACCCATGCATTTTCCGAAGACAAAGGCAGGCTGGCACAGTTTGAAAGCGTTCTGGACGAACGGATTGCGCTTTGCCGGCAAGCTGAAAAATACCATGGAACGGACTGGGACAGCTTTTATCAGGATCCCAAGGTCAGTGAAACCGCAAAACAAGTAATCTATGGCATCCGAGAAAAGGCCGCGTCACGATTAGACAAAAGTATTCCTGAAGTCTGGTTTTCCAACCAGGTTGGCCATGGTGTGGATGATCAGGTCTTGTACCGGTTTTTCAAGCAATGTGAAATCACCATCTGATCCGGACGGGGTTTACCCTGTTCCCATCGTCTTTTTTGTAATGATGATCCTGCCGGCTTTGTCGGTACGGTAAGTAATGGGGATCACCGCTTCCAGCGTTTTTAAAAAATCGCTTCTGTTTTTTATTTTTAATATGATATTGATGCGGGTCTTTCTTAGCGCGTCATCATCAATGATGATTCTGTTTTCGACATACCGGTTAATCTCTTTTACCACATCTTCCAGCGGCTTGTTCTGAAGCTCGAGCCTGCCTTCCTGCCAGGCTGTTTCAGTTTTCATATCTACGGGTTCTATCACATACCGGATCATTTGTTTATCAACAATAATTATTTGCCCGGATTCAACCACTTTCTTTGATAGGTTTTGGGGTGCACCCAGATGATATGGCGTTGGGTTGATATCTACGGCAGTGGGTTCTTTAGGATTGCCAGGTATGGATTGCGGCGCTGTTAAAAAGCCGGTATCTCCGGAACTGACCTGTACCCGTCCTTTTGTCACTGCAATGGCGATATCCCGTTCCTGTTTGTAAACTGAAAATTGCGTACCCAGCGCCTGAGCCGTGATCCCATCGGTGTGTACAATAAACGGGCGGTGGGGGGCATGGGCAACGGAAAAAAAAGCCTTTCCCTTTTTAAGTACAATATTTCGAAATTGTTTATTAAACGAGATTTCAATAGCGGTTTGGGTGTCCAACCGGACAATGGTCCCATCGGAAAGCGCAATTGTTTTTTGCTCCCCAATGGCGGTTATAAATCTTTGTTTTTGGAATATGCCGGTTTGAATGAGCCAGAAACTTGCTAGGATCAAAAGGGCGGTTACGGCAGCCCCGGCGAATCGGATTCGGGGTAAAGACAGCCTGATACCTTGGAAAACCCTGGATTTTGAGGGCTGACTCCTTTTTGAACGAAGACTTTCGGTAAGTTGAACGGCCATGGGATCATGCTTTAATTCACCTACAGACGCCCATACGCATTCAACAAATTGGAACGTGGCTTTGTTTTTATAATCTTGATACAGCCAATCCCAAAAGTCGGCTTGTTTCTCAGAAGACAGGGACTCAGACTCTAATTGTACAAGCCAGTGGACCGCTTCTTTTAGCCGCTTATCGTCAGGGCTGCCTTTTGTTTTCTTTAAAAACACTGCCGTTATATTTTTAATAATTTTTTTCATGGGACTTTTTAATTTTTTTGGTCACCTGATGCATGGCGTTAACAATGCGCTTTCTGACTGCACTTATGGAGATGCCCAGCTCCTTTCCGATTGCTTCATATGTAAGCCCTTCAAAACGATGCATGACAAAGGCCTGCTGCTTGCTGTCATCCAGCGCCGCTATCGCACTTTTTATCACCTCAAGACCCTGAGCAGATTTTAAAAACTGTTCCGGTGACAGCGTTGCCGCCTCTATTTTGGCTTCGTCTATGGAATCGTGTGATGCAACGGCCCTTACCTTTTGTTTGCGAAGCTGGCTTCTGAGAACATTTAGCGCAACAGTGCATAAAAATGAAAAATTCGGTTCAAAAATGTTGCGCCTGCCATATCTTATGAGGCGCAGATAAACTTCCTGCATGATGTCGTCAATTTCCTGGGCTGAACCAATCTTTCGTAAAAGGAATAATCTTAACCCCTTATCATATTTTTGGTATACTTCGACAACCTGACCATCGGAATCAAAGGATGATACCGGGGCAGCAATAAAATTGTTTTTTTTCAAATCATTGTCAGCCAAAATTATTTATAGAGCCAAAGCAGAGCCAAAGCAACTATCTGTTTCCTTTTTTAGATGAAAAAACAATATATTCACCCTTTCCTATTATAATATACGCCAACCACTCACGATTTTGCACCTGAAATTATCTGCCGCATCATTTTTTTTGTACAATCGGTTATCCGGGGATAGAGACTGTACACAGAATAAGATATGTTATAAAAAAGCAACAATAAATTCATTGCCTTGATTGAATATAGCAAAGGGGCGTTTGTGAAAAAAAAATACGTATCCAACACTCGCTTGTTTTTATTCATCAAGTTTTGGATGATTGCCCTGGGCCTGAGTTGCATGGTGATATTTCCCGGTAACCGCAGCTTTGCCCAACCGTCTCAAATCCTATTCAACATTCCGGCCCAGAAAATCAGAACCGCGTTGACGGCCTTTGCCCATCAAGCGGATATAAGTCTCATTTACAGCCAGGAAGACATTGCGCCGGTCAAAACAAACCCTGTTTTCGGCATATACGATCCTGTCCAGGCCCTAGGTATCCTGCTTGAGGGTACGGGGCTGGCATTTCAGAAAACCGGCAAGGAAAGCATTGCCATCATGAAACATCATGCAAATGTGCAATCCCGTTCTGTTTTTCGCCAATCAAGCGCGCATGAAAAGGATGGTTTCCCGCCCCGGAACATACCGGCTGAAGGTGATGTGCCGTTGCCTGGAAAAATTCTTCTTGTTGATCATCGCAAAGACTATGTTCTAGAGGATATATTGGTGACCGCCACCAGAATCGGAGAAACACGGCTTCAAAAAACGCCTTTGACCTTAAGCTATTTTGACGACGAATCTATTGCAGAAAATGGTACGGAATCTTTGCGGGACATTGATTTGGTGACGCCCAATATGACGTTTATAAAACAGCCCAAGGCGATTTCCTTTTATATGAGAGGTGTTGGCAGCTATTCACCGTGGAGCGGCGGGACAGAGGCCATAGGAATTACCGTTAATGACGTTTACACACCAAAAGATAAGGCCGCAATGGTTTCCCTGATGGACGTGGAGCATATTGAGGTATTGCGCGGGCCCCAGGGAACCCTTTTCGGCAGAAACACCTCTGCCGGAATGATTCGAATTATGACCCATATGCCAACGCAATCTTTTTCAGGCTATCTTATCTCTGAATACGGAACCCTGAACAAGTTCGGATTTGAAGGGGCGTTGAGCGGTCCCATGGTCCAAGACAAACTTAAAGGCCGGCTTGCGTTTAAAAAATCCTTTCGGGACGGTTTTTTTGAAAACAAAGGGCCTGACACCCCTGAAACAGTGGATGACGAAAATTTGACCGGGGCTCGGACCATGATCCAGCTCACCCCCTCGCAAACATGTGATTTTCTTGTGAGTGGGGAATATCAAAGATTTGAAAACCATGGCGGCACGCCTTGGAGTTTTGAAAATCCCGAACCTTTTGTGGCGGCCGGGGCACTGCCCTGGAAACCTCTGGAATCGCTGGCAACAGCGCCCATAGATGGTGGCGAAAGACATCAAACCATCAATAAAATGCTGAGCCTGACGTCAAAATTTGAACTTGCCCAAGGGATTTACCTAAAATCCATCACCGGCTATTTTGATGGGAAAACAATATCAAAGGCAGTTGATGAGACCGGCACCTCTTTGTTACTCTATGATGCAAAACTGCTGGAAACGGATGTAAAATCATTTACCCAAGAGTTCCAGTTCAACGCCAGATGGGGTAAATGGGATCTGCTGGCCGGCTTTTTCTTCCTCCACGAAAAAGACGCCAGCGTCCTGGATATCGGCCTCACGTACGATACCATACTCGAATATCTTCAAAGCTATGGAACCTGCGGAGATTCCTATGCATTTTATCTGTCCGGAACATACCCCCTGACACAGTCTCTATCCATGACACTGGGCGCAAGGTACAGCCTTGATAAAAGAGACCACTTCATTAACACTGAAATGGCACAAAATCATGGGACAAAAGAGGCACCTGTGTATTTGCCTTGGATTCCAACGGCCTATTATACGGAAACAGGGGCTAAAACCTGGTCGGACGTTTCCCCGAAACTTGGGTTGGAATACACCCTCACGGATAACGCGTTCCTTTACGGCTCAATTACAAAAGGATATAAAGCCGGCGGGTGGAACATGCTTCTTGCCCTTTCACCAACCTATCAATTTGATCCGGAATATGTCTGGAGTTATGAGGTGGGGGCCAAGACCGACTGGCTTGGCAACCGGTTGCGCGCGAATCTGGCGCTTTTTTATTATAATTACAATGATATGCAGATTTCAACCTACGGGCCATCCCCTGAGAGAGGATCGTTAAAGGTTACAACCCGGAACGCAAGTTCTACTAAGATTTATGGCGGGGAGTTGGAGTTGTCGGGCCATCCCGTGCGTGAGTTGACCCTAGGCGTTACTGTGGCCGCCACGTTTGGCAAGTACACAAGTTTAGCGGGCACGGATCTGGAGGGAAATGCCGTGGACCAGTCCGGCAACAAGCTGATGGCAACACCGGAATGGAGTTTCTCCAGTTTTGCCTCATATGTTATGCCGGTAAAAAAATACGGCTATGTAACCTTTAGCAGTACCTGGAATTGGCAAGGTGAATATCCTTCGGACCCGTTGAACGCCGAGAAATACTGGATCAAACCCCGTAGCATCTTCAATGCCAGGGTAAGGTTCGAGACACTGACAGGTCATTGGTTTTTGGATGCATACGGCAGAAACCTGACCGATAAGCGGTATGCCACTCTAATCCATAACTGGTCACCTTTGGGTTTGATTGCCACCCCGGACAACCCGATGTGGGTGCTGGCCTCAGATGGTCGGATTTTTGGTGTTCAAATGGGGTATCGTTTTTAACGGCACCGAAGTGAACAATACCATTGCTTATCTTAATATCCGTGCAAAGCCCTGTAGAGAAGATGTTTGTACTCCGCCAAGCAACGCTTTGAGGCATCCGCTTGCGGGGCAAACATATCAAATCCATGAAAACTTTCTGCATATACATGTAATTCCGTTGAGACGCCAGCTTTTATCAGACGTTGCGCGTAAACGAGATTTTCAATACATAATAAGTCTCGTGCACCGATGCTAATACAGGTCGGCGGTAAACCGCTCAAATTCGCAGCACGGACAGGAGCTGCATAGGCCGAGATGTCTTCACTCCCAGGTTTCTGATGAAGGTAAGACCGCCAGGCTGTCATACCCTGAGCCCGAGTCAATACAGGGGATTCCATATCTGATAATTCAGATGATTCCATACCCATGTCATCCAGGGGCGGGCCGTTCAGAAACTGGTAGCATATCCGAACCTCAGCGCGATCCCGAGCCATCAGACAAAGCCCTGCGGCCAGATTGCCTCCCGCGCTTTCGCCGCCTACAGCAATGCGTTCTGCATTGACACCGAATTGTTCCGCGCTATTTGCCAACCATCTGAGCGCTGCATAGCAATCTTCCAATGCTGCGGGAAAAGGATGTTCCGGCGCAAGACGATATTCTACCGAGGCCACCACGCAGTTCAAATCGCTCGATAAACTTTTTGCTCTCAGATCTTCCGTATGAATATCGCCCAAAATCCAACCACCGCCGTGTATCCAAAGAAGGGCCGGCAATGTGGCGTTACGTTTTTCAGGCTGATAAATCCGCACCTTTACACTCGGCCCGTCTTTGCCTGGTGCATCATGATCACTGGTTGTAACGCCTGGAATATCCGGTGCCGTAGTCGCCTTGGCCATTGCTAAAGCATTCCACATTCGACGCGCCAAAGGAATATCATCAAGATTAATCCCGCCAGGCACCGCTGCGGAAAAATCCGCGAATGCAGCAGCCAAATGCCGGTCTGTAATAGATTTGCTGTGCATTATGATTTGTCCTTTTCTTTGTCTTGTTTCCCCTTGTATCCCCTGTTCAGGCGATAGGATAACTTATACTGAGCTTTATGCCAACCCGGCAAGTCTTTGCGTATCCCTTGCAATCATCAGCTCTTCATTTGTCGGCACAACGATAACCCTGGTTTGACCGTTTTTCTCACTGATGTCACAGCCCGTTCCCTGAGTCTGACGGTTTAAGACGGGATCCAGCTTTATTCCGAGAAAATCAAGATCTTGACAGATCAATTCCCGCATTACAAAACTATTTTCTCCTATCCCGGCTGTAAATACCAAATAATCAAGACCGCCCATTGCGGCGGCAAACGCGCCAATGTATTTTTTAATGCGGTAAGCACATATTTCAAGTGCAAGCCGGCACCGTTGGTCTCCCCTGCCGGCATATTCAATTATGTCGCGAACGTCATTTCCTCTCCCGGAAACCCCAAGGAATCCGCTTTTCTTATTGAGCATGGTGTCCACCTCGTTGACGGACATTCCCAGTTTATTCATCAAGTATAAAAGAATCCCGTTGTCAAGGTCGCCGCTTCTGGTTCCCATCATCAATCCCTCAACAGGGGTCATTCCCATGGAGGTATCAACGGATTTTCCGCGATTAACTGCGGTGATACTTGATCCGTTTCCTAAGTGGGCGATGATCACGCGCGCCTGATCAATGGAACGTTCGAGGAGTTGTCCCATACTTTCCAATACAAACCTGAAAGAAGTCCCATGGAATCCATATCTGCGAATGTGATGTTCTTTATATAACTCGTATGGAATGGCGTATAAGAATGCATGTTTGGGCATGGTCTGATGAAAAGCAGTGTCAAACACGGCAACCTGAGGCGTATCAGCCAGCAGCAAACGCGCTTCCTTTATCCCTATCAGATTCGGTGGATTGTGAAGGGGGGCAAGGGGTATGCATTCTTCCATTTTGGCAATGACGTCATTGTCTATTAATGCCGAATCAATGAACCTGCCTCCACCGTGCACACAACGATGTCCAACCGCTTTTATGTCGTTTATAGTATGCAGGGCGCCGGTTTCAGTATTCATTAGGGCCTTTATGATTTCTTTAATTGCTTGTGAATGATTTGTCATCCTCAGTTCCCGGCGATACGCCCCGCGGTTCCCCTTAAAATCGATTGAAGAGCCTTGCTCGCCGATTCTGTCGGCCCCGCCTGAAGCAATCACGTCAAGCGTTCTGCTATCGAACAGTTTAACTTTAATTGACGAGCTTCCACTATTGATGACCAAAATATACATCTATATTTCTCCAATCAAAAATCTTTCAAAAGGTTTTGCTGCGAATATCAGGACATTTATTGCAACAGCTTTGACGGTTTATGATACGACACGACTATTGACGCGATAAATTCCAGCCACGAACTGATGATACTCCCCGTGAAGCCATCCGGCCTGTCTTTCAGAGCGATTTGGGCCAAAGGGTGTAACAAGCGTATCATGGGGGTGTCCGATAAAATTTCTAATGCCTCGAAATCACGAAAACCCGGAAGCGCATTAATATTGATCGATAACGGTTCCCAATTTTTTAATAAAAGAGGAGACAATGATTTAAAAGCCGCTTCCTTTATTGAAAAAATACAAAGAAGATGACGAAGGTCAAGCCCTTTGTCAGGCCCATGAAGCGCTTCGGCATTTTCTCCGGGGGTGAACATGCGGTTTAAAACACAATCATCGCAGTCAGACAGGTGCCGATTCAGATGAATAGTTGACATAAAGTCTATACCCAAGCCTGTAACTTCAGCGGTCTCACAAGTGGTTTGGCTGCTTTGTATCCGGCGATCAATAACCGCGGCGGCTATGGCGATCCCGGCATCATTGGACTTTGCTATGAGTATATTTCGAATGCCGACCGCGCCAAGATATGCCTTGTCCGCAGGCGACATTTCCAATACCGGTATGCCGCCTGGCCCTTTTTCTATCTGGATCTGACGGGGATTCAAATGGGTGATTCCATTATCTGCAAGCGCATCCATAACGGCTGCCTTGCAGGAAAGAACAGAGGCTTTGAACATCTCAGGATACCAATGCCCCGTATACGTCTTCTGCTCTTTTACGGACAACCCGATGACATCGTGATTTGCTCCTGCCCGTATATGGTATGGCCCGCAGACCGCCTTGACGGCCCGTAATCCTATGCCCCCCAATATTGAAGCAAGAGTTTTTGATATGGTGTAAATGAGACAGAAACTTTGACTCTAATTGCCTTATGAATGACACTACCCTTCCTGTTGAACTGTCCGGTCAAGACCGTCTTATTATACACCTGGTTGCCTTATCGCTTCCAATCACCACCCTTTTCCGGGCAGATACCCGGTTTGTTCATGTCACTTGTTGGCAAGCAACTCTTTGACCATATCCACAACATCCATCAGGGTTTTATTATCCGCCACCCGTGCCATGGTGATTTTGACCTTATACTCATTTTCCAACATCATGTTGATCATAAATACTTGCAAGGATTTTATTTTCAGATCTTCCACCCATCTTGTTTCCATGGTCAGTGTATTTTTATCACGTTTTAATACCTTGCTTGTCGCATTAAGAACGAATTCTTCCAGTTGTTTCTGGTCAGCCATATTCTTTTTACCTTGATTCCATTAATTATTTTAAGTTCTATACCATTGCTGCGACAATCGTGGCAGCGCCAAGAATGTCTTCCACAGTAGCCCCGCGGGACAAATCACTCACAGGCTTTGCAAAACCCTGAAGGATCGGCCCATAGGCAGCCGCATTCGCCAGGCGTTGAACCAATTTGTAACCCGCGTTCCCCGCATCAAGATCAGGAAAGATGATAATGTTTGCTTTTCCCTCAAGTGCATTACCTGTTTTTATTTTCCTTTTGGAAACATCCGGAACAATCGCCGCATCCACCTGCATTTCGCCGTCTACACAAAAGCCCGGTTTGATTTCCTTCACAATTTTAACGGCTTCCATCACCTTTTTTACATCCGGATGGGTTGCGCTGCCCCGCGTGGAAAAGGAAACCATTGCCACTCGGGGCTCCCAGCCAAGAAGAGCCTTGACGCTCGAAGCCGTGCTCAGGGCAATGCCGGCAAGCTGTTCTTTGGTCGGTTGCGGCACAACCGCACAGTCTGCAAAGGCGATCAGTCCGTTTTCACCACCAGGCCAACCGGGTATATCCATTATAAAAAAACTGGAAGGTGTTTCCACGCTCTCAGCCATACCCACAAACATTTCACTGGATAAAATGACACTCTCGGTTGCATTGACAAAGCCGGCAACCATCCCGTCCGCTTCCCCCTGTCTTACCATCATGGCGCCGAAATTGAGCGGGTCATCCAGCATATGCGTTACAACTTCCTGGGGATAATCTACACTTTCAGCATAGGATTGGGCATAGGTCTCCTTCTTTTCGATATTCTCCGATATATCAACGACAGCAACCCCTGTCGTATCAATACCGTAACCGGCTATGATCTTTTTAGTGCCGATCAAAATCGATCTTGCTATCCCCTGCTTGTTTGCGGCAACAGCAGCCTTAACGATTGCTTTTTCGTTTCCTTCAGGAAAAACAACGCGAGGCTGCTTGGTTTGCGCCCTCTTTTGCATCATCGTCATGACACCCATATCTTTTTTTCCTCTTCATCAGTCAACCGTCCAGGGACGGTGTAAATCGAAACTGAACGCATCCCCCAATTGATCGCTGATCATGCGATAAAGACGTTCTTTGAGTTCACTTTGCAAGGAAACTAATGTCATGTGGTTATTTCCACCCCATGTATGCAGGTCACAAAATACGCCCGCATTCCAGAGACCTTGCGCATAGCGAATACAATCGTCGCGGTCGATATCGTTTTCCATGCTATGAATAAACGTCGGCGGAAGGCCTTTAAAATCTTCCAAAGCCGCATGACCAGGAACCGCCTCCGGCGCTATCCCAGCCTGGGCTATCTTGTCGCCAAGCCAGGCCTGCCATGTCCGCGCCGCAATTTCGGCTTTCCATACGCAACATTTCAGCCTGCTTGACGGTGTCATCTGCCTGTCATCAATAATTGGCTCAAGCAAAATTTGCGCCCGGGCCCGGATGCCGTGTTTTTTTAAGCGATGGGAAAGCGCCGCAGTAAGATGTCCGCCCGTGCTTTCGCCGAACATGACAATACGATCCGAATCAAGACCCAGTTGGTTTGCATTTTCCAAGGTCCATTTATAGGCGGCATGAAGATCGTCTATATTCGCCGGATACTTGAATTCAGGAGCAAGACGGTAATCAGGACAGACGATGGCGTATTCACCGCCAGGGTTTAACCGCATGGCCTCAGCTTCGAACATCTCCGGACTGCCTTGGATAAGACCTCCGCCGAATGTATAAAAGATAGTCGGTACAGGCTTTTTTGGGGGGCTGTCAGGCGTCCACACCCGCACGCGTACACTGGGCTTCTCCGCATCCAATCCGGGGGCCTGATAATCCACCCAAGCGCCAAAATCTGCATTCATTTGCTCTGTGGACATCATATCCGTCAATTGCCTGGCCATCTCATGAAGCCTGATATTCATTTCGCGAAGCTCTGGATACGTTTTTTTGGGATCAAGAAACTCCCATAAGATATCTTCAAGGCCTGTTCCCTCCCATCCTTTCTTTACCAACGGATGCGCCCATTTGGGGTCAGTACGATCAAGAAGTTGATTAATTTTTTCCGATTTATCCATGTATATACCCCTTAGTGTTAAGTGTTCTGAAATATTTTTATACTCATTATAATGTACTCTGTATCCGAAAATCGAGCTTCCCAGGCGCGCCTGGCATCCCCTGTATATAAAATTGTTTTTCGTCGCGTCCGCAAGCGTCCTCCCTAAAATTAATAATAGTGTTGCAAATGCAAGGGTCATTTTTGTAATGGCCTCAGTATCATAAACGCCTTGGACCAGAAAAATTGCACCTGAATTTACCTGCTTTTTTCTCCATTGCCGGTGTTGCTCGCAGGCAGATTGTGCAGAAACGGCATCTGTCCTTCATCCACTGACGATACCGATGGGCGTATGGGGTAAACCGGAAGATATCGCGTTGGGTGTACTGTGTTTTGCCTCTGACCCGTCCCAGTATGTCACCGGGGGCGAACTGGTCATTGATGGAGGCGATACTGCTTGATGTAAATAGAAGAAAGGAATGTGTCCAACTGATGTCAAAATATATTCTGTACACATCCTATCGTCAGCATACCAGGATGCCGTTTTTTTAAAAAAATATAGGTGCAATTTATCCGATCCAAGACGTTTATGTCTACAGAACATGGCCTGAACTTCATTGCGGTCGGTCATGTTGCCGGACGGTAGAGAAGGCCGTTCATCTGCGAAACCATTAAGGAATCGCAATTTAATAAGTTGCCCATTTAGACGCGCGGATTTGGCTTGGCTTGGTTCGATCTGAGGGCTCAAAACCGCAGGAATTGCGAGCTATTTTGAGGATTTTGAGACCGAAGATCGGGCCAAGGTAGCCCGAAGCCGTGATGGATAAAGGGCAACTTATTAAATTGTGATTCCTAACCTAAAGGAGGAAGCTTGGAGGATTGGATAAGACGTTGCTTGGCAATTACCCGCATTTTCGCGGTCGGTTTATGTCTGCTCACATTGGGGCAAACAGCCCTAGCCCGGGAAACCAGGCCACAGGATCTTTTTTCGGTCACATTTCCCACACCCCGGGACGGGTGGGCGTGCGGACGGTGGGGAACGATTCTGCATACAGAAGATGCCGGGCGCACCTGGCAAAACCAGCAAAGCGGTTCGGATGAAACCCTGTCATCCATATGTTTTACAGATGCCCGGCACGGCTGGGTTGTCGGTGCCCTGGGAACGATCATGCACACAAAAGACGGAGGACGGACTTGGGAAAAACAGAAAAGCCCTGTTAATCATTATCTGATGTCGGTTTTTTTTATTGACCCTGAAAAGGGGTGGGCCGTGGGAGAACAGACCCATATTCTGCATACACAAGATGGCGGCCAAACCTGGGAAGTTCAGTTTTCAGATACAGAGTATATTCTAAAAAGCGTTTCTTTTTGCGACCCCATGAACGGGTGGGCTGTGGGAGAGTACGGGTACATATACCACACCGCTGACGGCGGTAAAACCTGGGACCATCAGGCAGGAAATTTTTCCATCAATGAATACGGAGATTTTTCCGGAGAGCCGTATTTGTTTTCCGTTAAGGCCCTTGATCCGAGTACGGCATGGGCGGTCGGTATCGGAGGCGTAATAAAGCAGACAACAGACGGCGGCGTTACCTGGCAGCGACTTGAAGCCAACCTGCCGAATTTGCACTTGTTTGGAATTGAAATCGACAATTTGGGCAGGCGAATTCTCATTGCCGCTGACACAGCCATTTTAATGAGCGTTGACGGCGGCAAGCATTTTGAAACCGTCCGGACGGAACCGTCGCTTACCAACGGCTGGGTTTACGGAATCGCCAGAATGACCAAGGACCAATTCATCGCTGTCGGAAACGATGGCTGGATATACAAAAACCATGATGTGTCCAAGACCTCTGTCTGGCAACGCATGACCTACCTGAAAAATTCGCTCAACAGTGAGGAAGAAGAATAATGTCAATGAATATGAATACCGTGCTGGACCGTGTTTGCAGATTCTGCACCCGGCGCCGGGTGGCCGTAATGATGATCACCCTGGCTGTTACGGTTATTTTTTCCTGCGGTTTGTTCAAAATCAAATCCGATGTCATCCTTTTCGAGCTGTTTCCCTATGATCACCCGTATATGCAGTTGGTCCAGAAGTTCAGCAAAGTGTTCGGAGGGGGGGGCACCACAGCCGTCATCGCGGTCAGCAGGCGGAACGGGGATATTTTTAATACAAAGACCCTGTCAAAGATCAAAGGGATTGCAGACGAAATAAATCTTTGGCATGAAGTTTACCGGCAGTTGACGACGTCCATCGCCTCACAGAATTCAAAGGTGACCATTGCCCAGGCATTGGGCGAAATCCAGGTCGCACCGCTCATGTGGCCGGATCTTCCCAAAACCGATGAGGAAATTGCAAAATTAAAACATCTTGTTTTTTCCAACAAACTCTACAACGGGGTACTTGTTTCCGAAGACGGCGCCGCCGGATTGATCATAGCGGAGTTCAAGGAAGATATTTCCTATGCCCGGGTTCATCAACTTCTGGATGATGTGATCACCCGATATGGGGATGAAAATACCGATATTCACATTGTCGGCTTTCCCGTACTTATGGGATATGTGGACAGTTTCAAACCTCAAATGAAATTCGTATTCGCCGTGAGCATCGCTTTGATCATTTTTATCCTCTTGTGTATCTTCCGAAATTTAATCGGCATGTTGTCCCCGCTGATTGTTGGGCTGATAAGCACCATGGTCGGAATCGGGTTTGTGGGCTGGATCGGAATCAACTTCAGCCCCCTGATCTATGTGCTTGCATTTCTGGTGGGCGCCAGAATCGTCAGCCATGCGGTCCAGATCACCCATCGGTATTTTGAGGAACTGAATGCCGTGGACGGTAATGATAAGCACACGGCCTGCTACAGGACCATGCGAGCCATGATTGTGCCCAATGTAGCGGGTGTACTCACCGATGCCGCCGGATTTTTAGTCCTGATTTTCGCCAAAATCATTTTAATGCAGCATATTGCCGTCATCATGACCTTCTGGATGTTGAGTATTGCTTTTTCAGCAATATTAACACCGATTATCTGCACCTTTATTCCTGCGGGGGAAAAGACCATTAAGGCGTTGGCAGAAAACAAGAAAAAGGTGGGATTTTTGGACAAAGCCATCCTAGGGGCAGCACAATGGTCCATCGGCCGCGGGCGTTTCACTCTATCAGCCATTCTGGTGGTTTTGTGCGTGGTGTTCACGTTCCAAGCCACCAAGCTCAAAACCGGCGACGCAACACCAGGATCACCGCTGTTGTGGCCGGATCACAAGTATAACCTGGACCAGCAGTTCATCAATGAACGGTTCAAAGCGTCTTCCGAGGCTTTCACACTGTACTTCGACGGCAAGCCAGAATCCATTTATGACTCTGAAATGAACATGCTTTTACAGAAATTCGACAACCACATGGCGGCAGCGCTTCCGGATATCTACAAGTTCTCATCCAGCGCCGTTAATATTTGCAAACAGATGAACCTGGTTTACCACGACGGGGATTATATATGGAATGAAATGCCCAGAGAGCAGAACAAACTAACCGGCGTCATCGGCCAGGTTAAAAATCAGATGGGCGGAGGAACGATGAACCGCTTCTGGGATGATGATCTGTCCAAGACCCAGATCACCCTGTTTTTTGCCGATCATACGGCCGACAACGTGAAACGGATCTATGAGGCGGCAAAAGCGTTTTTCAAAGACCATCCGGCAAAAATCGAATCAGGTGTTTTCCGGATGGCCGGCGGAGGCATCGGTCTTGAAATCGCGCTCAACGAAGAGATGAAACAGGCCCATGCGTTTATCGACACCACGGTATTGATCACCATTTTCATCATGTGCTCCCTGTGTTTCCGGTCCTTTGTCGCAGGGCTTATGCTGGCACTTCCGTTGATGATCGCCAATTTAGGGGCCTTTGCCTACATGGCGACCATGGACATCGGGATCAGTGTGAATACGCTGCCGATCGCAGCCGTGGGCGTGGGTGTGGGCGTAGATTTCGCCATTTACTTATACAGCCGTGTTGTGGAGGAGTATACGCCGGAACGAGGCTGGGCCGAAAGCATCATGGCATCGGTCCGCACCTGTGGAAAAGCCATTGTTTTTACAGGCACCGCCCTGATTTTGCCCATTCTTCCCTGGTATTTTATTTCCGCTCTCAAATTTCAGGCCCAGATGGGATTTTTTCTGTCAATGCTGCTGCTGGTCAACGTGGTTCTCGCCTTAACGCTTCACCCACTGCTGATTTATCTGATCAAGCCTCGATTTATCCAAAAAGGCAACCACAGGATCTCTGGGGTGGGTGCATAACATATCAAACCGGCGGGTAATGCGCCCGCCCGGTGCAACAGAAAGGAGGTGGTAAAAACGCAAGTGAAAAACCGTCAGGTTAAAATATCCTATTATGATCGTTAACGATCAAAAGGAGAAAAGTTAAATGGAGAACAAAAAAAGGCCGTTGTTTAAGTGGATACCCTGCAAGGCTTTGATGTTTTCGGGAATACTGTTTTTTCTGATGGTATCTCCGGGCATGGCATTTTATGTGGATATTTTCGGTAAGCCCCTTCAGGTCATGGGCTACATCAACCAGGGAGTGCAGGTGGGGACTGCCGGAGATCACTATGACACACTGGACGGGGTACAGGCCGTTCTTACCCAGGCGCTTTTGGAGTGCTATTACGAACCGAGTCACAATCTGAGGATGTTTGCTTCGTTTAACCTGGACATGGACTGGATGTACAAAATTCGCGGGGATGGCACTCTAAAGGCCAAGCTCCTGGACAAGGCAGAGGACAAGCTTTTCATTCTGGATGAATCCCATACCCTTTTAAAAGAATTCCATTTCACCTATGATGTGGATAACTTAGTTTTCAGGGTAGGCAAGCAGATTGTGTCCTGGGGAGAAACCGATGGTGTCCGTATCATGGATCAGATCAATCCGCTGGACGGTCGCCGGGGGCTGAGCGATGTTCAGTTTGAAACCACGATCATCCCGATCTGGCTGGTCAAGGCTGAATACTTCGTACCGAACCCGCCCTCATGGATGCAGAGTTTTGGAATAGAGTTTGTTTTCAACCCCAATGCGGAATTCATTCCAAGTTACTCCGGCAGCCCGGCCAACCAAATCGCCGGCATTCAGGCGTTCAACGTGATGCTTGGCCCCGGCATGAGATTTGGAAATGCCAATTCAGCCCCTGAGCCGGACACCTGGGACAGCGACGGTTGGGAACACGGCATCCGCCTGAAAAGCATCATCGGCGACTCCATTGTCACCTTGAACTATTTTAACGGTATTACCAATGATCCGGTGGGACTTGTTCGAGGGGTGGGACCCGCACCAGCGGAATTTCAAGCAGACCCGGATAATTTGATAATGGATGCTGTCTTGGATGCCGAATATGTTGATCAGCAGTTTGTCGGAATGACACTGGCTCACGAGTTTTCTTCTGCAAGGGTGGCATCCCTTGGCGGTATTGCTCCGGTGCTGCGCATGGAAGCGTTTTACGGCATCGACAGTGTTTACGGAACCTCGGGTAAGGTGATTACCGGCACTGCGGCAGATGGGTTTCTTCAGGTGCAGGAGGCCCATGACGAGGTCAAACTTGCTTTTTCCCTGGACTGGAAAATTAAAGTTCCCCTGCTGAATCCGGACTCAGGCATTACTGTCTCACCGCAGTTTATCTGGCATCATATTCTAGATTATCCGAGCAATTATAATCTGGCCCAGAGCGTGTTTATTTTCCAGGAAAATAACTACACCACCAGCCTGCTTCTGACGACCAACTACCTTCACGGGAAATTAACCCCCATGGTCTTCTGGATGCACAATATTTACGGCGACGAGAAATGGGACATGCTTGTGGCAAGCCTGACCTACGACCCGGATCCGGTCTGGTCTTTTAAACTGGCCCATACCATGGTATCCGGTGACATGGTCGGAGAATTTCTAGGCCATAAGGATAATGTCACCTTTACCGTGAATTACAGGTTCTGATAACCCGCGCCAAGTATTTGAAACAGATGCCTAATCAAGCAAATTTAAAAGGGTGGTCTATTATGAACAATATGAAAAGTAGTTTGTTAATCCCAACCATAATTCTGGTGCTTATGACCGTACCGTTCGGCATATCACGGGCGGAGGATAAGTTCCCCGATCCAAGTACTTATGTGCCGACGACAAAGGATTTTTTTGCAGCAAAATCAATGTTTGATGATCCGCGAAGCCTGAAAGAAGCATTTCCCATTGAAAAAGTCGTGCCCCAGGAAATGCACAAATATATCTTTTTCGATCCAAAAGAATCCGCCCAAATATGGGCGGACGCGATCGGATTCCGGGCACCGGATGTCGTGGGCAAAATTTCCCCGGAAATAAAGCCGGGTAAATACACCTATAAGGACGTTCAAAACAACCCGGCGTTCCAAAAGTTGTTTTCGCCCTGGTTTCTCACCCGGATCGGTCCTGGCGGCCCTCCCATTGCCGGGATGATCCCTGAATTCGAAATCACGGAAACAGAACAGATGTTTAATCCAGTGCCGCTTGCCAAGGCGACCAAAGACAACATGGGCAAGGCCAAGCTGGACAGCGAGGGTTATTTGGTCATTGATTCACTTCAGCCGGGTTACCCGTTCCCCAGGCCTGAAGGGGAATTCAAGGCCCAGCAATATTTGTACAACTGGCTGGAGCGCTATCAGGGCTGGGGCTTTAACTCTTATTCCGTGGCCACTGTGTTCGCTTTTGACAAAAACCTTAAAAATGACAGATTCCTTTCCAATTATGCCGTTACGATGCGAACAACCAACCGCATTTTTTTCCCGCCGTACGGCGACTACGACCCTGAGGCCAGAAAACGTCAAGAAAAATTTTCGATTACATCATATGTTGACCAGCCCCGGGATTCCCACGGGTCTGTCAATCTATGGCAGTACTACCGTAACCCGGATAAACCGGACGCTTTGGCCGTGTGGGTTCCGGCTTTGCGGCGGATCCGCAAAGTAAGCGGCACCGACTCCCAGGACCAGATGTTCGGCTTGGATTCGATTATGGATGACGCCAACCTGTTTGGCCAAAAGCTTTCCCCTACGCTTTATCCCTACAAGGTTAGAGTTCTGGAAGAGCGGGAATTTCTAGTCTGTGCGAACAACGACACCACCGAATATCTGGATACAAAGGATAATTTGGCGTTCAAGGGCATAAAACTGCAACGCAGGCCTGTTGTGGTCATCGAGATGGTTCAGCAGGATCCCAACTATGTCTATGGCAAACGGGTCTTGTATTTTGATAAAGAGACCTTTTTTCTATTAATGATCGACTGCTATAATCAGAAAGGCGAACTTTACAGATCCTCCTGGGGCTCCTGGGGTTGGGATCCAAAGACGGCTTCGACCGGCAGTACCACTCTTTATACCCAAAACGATGAAATTGATAAGCATGTGACCGTTGGGTTCATGTCTACATTTCCGGCGTATTACGATCGAAAGGATGTTGGATTGGCCCGTATGGTACGTTTTGGAAAGTAGTTTTTTTGCATTCCGATCAAACTGAATTCAAAAATATTGCAGAAGCCTTGTCATAATGCTTCTGCAACCTTGAATTCCAGGAATCGCAAATGGTTTACAAAAATAATCCAATATTTTACAAAGGAAAAAAAATGAATTATGTAATCGACCCCCGGCTTACGGAGGCAGTTGCGTTTTTTGAAAATGCTATTCCAGGAGGAATTACTCTTGATGACGTTCCCGCAACACGTAAGGCCATGTCGGACCTGATGTTGCAAATGTCGGCGGTTGCGCCGAAAATCCCCGGGATTACCGCAGGCGATTATTTTGCGCCCGCGGATAACGCCCCGGATGTTATGGTACGTATTTACGAGCCTGAGGGCCGAACCGAAACCTTGCCGGCCCTTTTTTGGATTCATGGCGGGGCCTGGGCTTTAGGCAGTGTTGAGATGGAAGACCTTAGAGCAAGGAGCTTGGCCCTGGCTTTTAACTGCGTGGTCGCCTCAGTGGAGTATCGCCTGGCACCGGAGCATCCTTTCCCGGCACCCTTGGAAGATTGTTATACCGCTCTCAAATGGCTGGCCGGCAGCTCGGAACGTTTCAACATCAATCCGGAGAGGATTGTTGTCGGTGGTGAGAGCGCCGGCGGCAGTCTATCCGCAGGATTGTGCCTGCTTGCACGGGATCGTGGGGAATTATCGATCTGCTATCAGTTTTTGGGATGTCCGGCTCTTGACGATACAACAGGTGAAAAAGAATGGGTAACAAAACTGGAATCGCCCTTGGTGGATCGCCGCTTGCTGTTTGACGGATGGCGCTCCTACCTACAAACACCACTTGGCTGCGACGACATCTCACCCTATGCCGCCCCGGCCCGGGCAAAAAATTTGAGCGGACTACCGCCGGCCTTCATCGCTGTGGGCACACAGGACGTGTTATGCCACGACGGTATAGATTACGCCCAACGCCTGATGAAAGCCGGAGTGCCGACAGAACTTCATGTGTATCGGGATGGTTTCCACGGATTCCATGTATTTGCGCCTGAGGCGGATATTTCCAAACGGTATATTGCGGAATACACCCATGTTCTTCGCAGCGTCCTGCACGATTAGTCCAATGGAAAAAATTGGCCGGGTTGTAATTTTTAAAAATAACAAAATCAGGACATCGTCAGGCTTAAAAATCGGGATATGAAAGAATGTTAACAGCAGGCATAGACATGGGAAGTATTGCCGTCAAAGCGGTGCTTCTTAACAGCGGCGGGATTGTATCCCAGAGTCTGATCAAGTCCTATGAACACAGTGCGGTTGCCAGCCAAAGGGTCTTGACAATGGCGGCAGACAAAGCCGGTTTGGCGACCGCAGATATTGAGGTCATTGCCGTCACAAACGCTGGTGTGGATGAGGTGCCGGTTGCCCATAAAAGCGTTTCAGAGGTTCGTGCCACGGTATCCGGCGTTCAATGGTTTTTTCCAAATGCAAGGACCATTCTCAGTATGGGGGCTGAAAAGTTCATCGGGATTCAGTGTATTGACGCCGGTGCAGTGGGTAAATTTGCAACCAACGACAAATGTGCGTCCGGATCAGGTTCTTTTCTGGAGATCATGGCCTCGATACTGGAGGTTGAGATCGAAAAAATGGGAGAACTGTCTTTAAAGGCGTCTAACAAAGTGGAAATCACTTCCCAGTGCGCGGTTTTTGCTGAATCCGATGTGGTGGGATATGTTCACCGGGGAATCAAAAAAGCAGATATTCTCATGGGCGTCCATGAAGCTGTGGCGGCAAATGGGTTTTCCATATTAAACCGTATCGGAATTGAGGAAGATATCATTTTGACCGGCGGGGTGGCCAAAAATGCCGGTGTGGTTGACGCCTTGGAAAGAAGGCTTGGTACAAAAGTTTGGGTTCCGGCAGACCCCGAGTTTTCAGGTGCTCTGGGGGCTGCCGTGATTGCCCGGGATAGCGCCGGGCCAAGGAGGCAGGCATGATAACCGCCGGCATTGATGTTGGTTCTGCAACGGCCAAGGCCGTCATTTTTTTGAATGGAAAAATCCAGAGCCATTCTCTCATTGCCACGGGAGCGGACAGTATAAAGGCGGCCCGCAGGGCAACGGACCAGGCAATGGAAAAAGCCGCTGTCTTGCCCAAGGAGGTGGACTATATCGTTTCCACGGGATACGGACGGGTTCTGGTCCCGTTTGCCCATAAGAATATTTCGGAGATATCCTGCCATGCAAAGGGGGCGGTTCATTTCTTCCCCGGCACCAGAACAATTCTGGATATGGGAGGCCAGGACTGCAAAGTCATCCGGTGCGATGCTTTGGGAAATGTTGAAAATTTTGTCATGAATGAAAAGTGCGCCGCCGGTACCGGAAGGTTCATGGACGTTATGGCCAAAACATTGGAACTGCCTCTGGAAGATATCGGGGAATTGTCGCTGAATCCAGTTGGTATCCCGCCTTCGGTCAGCAGCATCTGTGTTGTCTTTGCCAGGACTGAAATCCTTCGATTCCTTCGAAAAGGCATACCCAAAAGCGATATTTTAGCCGGCCTGCTGGATGCCTTGGCCGACCGGGTTTACGGTTTGAGCTGCCGGGTGGGAACGACCCCGGATTTTGTCATTACAGGCGGGGTTGCCAAAAACACAGGCATGGTACGGCGGCTGGAAAGCATGGTCAAAATGACGGCCAGCCTGCCATGGGAACCTCAGATTGTGGGGGCCGCAGGGGCCGCGATCTTTGCAAAACAAATTTTGGAGAAATCAAGTGAATGAACTGATGGACAAATTTAATTGGGTGGTCAAGGATACCAATGCCTATTTAACGCGCTGGAAAAAACAAACCGGTAAAAAGATCATGGGGTGTTATCCCATGTATGTTCCCGAAGAGATCATTCATGCAGCCGGGTTGCTGCCTGTAACGATTTTTGCAAAAGATGAGCCGGTCACCCTGGCGGATCAGCATATGCACCGCTACGTCTGCCATGTGGTTCGGGGAAATTTCGATCTGAGCCTCAAGAACCGGCTGGACTACCTGGACGGCGTGGTGTTTACCGACTTTTGCCTGACCGTGAGGATGGCGTCCAGTGTCTGGATGGTCAACAATCCCCAACTGTTTTATCACCAGATTTTTACGCCCCAGAATATGGTGGGAGACCAGACTCCCCAAAGCCTTACCCGACAATTTGTGCGGCTTAAAAAAGCACTGGAGGACTATACGGGACAAGAGATTACCCAAGATGCCCTCAGTAAAAGCATCGCGATTTATCAAGAAAACAGGGAACTGCTTTGCCAACTTTATAAGCTTCGGCAGGCCAATCCGGAGCGCTTCCGGGCCAGGGATATTGCCATGGTGGTGGCCGCCGGCATGGTCATGCCCAAAGAGGAGCACAGCACACTTTTAGCTCAGTTGATCGAGCAGGCAGGCGCCTTGGCGCCGCAGCAGGCAGAGGACAAGGTCAGAGTCATCATATCAGGTGCTTTTTGCGATTTTCCCCAGCCGGGTTTGCTGAACATGATTGAGGATACGGGGGCCCTGGTCTGCGACGATGATATTTTTGTCGGCAGAAGGCTCTTTAACACGCCTACCGCCCGGGACAAGGAGCCTATTCAGGCCCTTGTTGAAAGGTATCTTAACGACCTGCCGGATCCAAATAAACACAACCCGGATAATGAATGGGTGCCCTATCTTGTCAACCTGGTTAAGGAAACAAAGGCCCAGGGCATTGTCATGCTTGTGGTCAAATACTGCGAGGCCCATCAATTTGACCTGCCTTATCTTTCTAAGGAGCTGACTGCCGCAGGCATACCGATCCTAATCATCGAAACAAACGACAGCGGGGCCACCGAACAGATGCGGACCAGGCTGCAGGCCTTTACCGAAATGCTGATATCAAGGAGGGACTAACCATGCAGCAAATTCGTTCAATCCAGGAGATGGATATCAAGCTGGGAGAAAGATTTCAAAAGGTCTTTACCGAGACATGGGAACACAAAAAAGCAGGGGGACTGGTCTGCTGGAGCACCTCCGGGGGATATAATGAGTTTTTGCGGGAACTGGGCATCCGGGTGGTCATCCCGGAGGTCTACGGCATGGTCCTGTCCAGCACCGGGATGAGCCCGGAACTGTGCCGCAATACCGATATTTACGGGTATTCCCCGGACCTGTGTTCCATCATCCGGTCTTTTTCAGGATTTGCCTTAAGTGATCCGCCCATGGACCCCTCCACCCTGCCTTTTGGCGGGTTTCCCAAGCCTGACGTACTGTTCTGCGCCGATTACTGCCCCGGCCTGGTGAAGATGTGGCAGGAATTTGCCCGGGTTTTCGATATTCCCATGTATGTCATGGAACATCCCTGGGTACCGGATGCGGTCAGTGCGGACCCTGAAGAAATGGGAAACAAAGTGCAGGAATGCATGACGGAATTTGCCGGCGCCATATCATTTTTTGAAAACTTTTCCGGACAGAAACTGGCTGAAGACCAGTTGCAAAAGATCGCCAATAATATGAAGGAAGCCTCTGTGCTCTGGCATGATATCCTGGCCATGAATCAAAATATTCCGGCGCCCTTAAGTTTTTTTGACGTTGCCAACCAGTTTGCCGTGTTTCAGTTTTATAAAGGCACTGACGAGTGCGTCCAGTATTACAAAGAACTCAAGGCATTCGTCGAAGACAGGGTTGCCAACACGGTCACATCCATACCCGAAAAATACCGCGTCTTCTGGTTCGGCCTGCCCATCGGATACCGCATGGCCCAGCACATTGAAAAATTCACCCGCATCCAGGTGCAGCCGGTGATGTCCCAGTGGGCGTGCTACTTTGGCAACCCGAACATGGAAACAAACGACCCCATAAGGGGCATTGTTCAATATCACAATCTGAGCACCCTGCAGTTCAGGGGCGTGGAGTGGAAACGCGACTATATTCTCAAACTAATCGAGGATTATAAAGTTGACGGGATCATTCTGGAGATATCAAGGACCTGCCAGGTGATAAATTTTGATCAGAAGGATATTGCCGAAACCTTGGTTAAAAAGACCGGGTTGCCCATGGTCTCCTTTGAGGCAGACCTGTGCGACGAAAGGCTTTATTCCGATGAACAGTTCAATAACGCGGTGGACAGCCTGGTGGAAATGATGGAAAGGCGCGGCCCAGGGCGCCTATAGGAGGCCGGCCTTACCAGGGTGATCAAAAAGCCCACAACAAGAATGATGCCCTCCATGCTGACCGCACTGACAACCACAAGAGACACGCAGGTGGTCAAAACATAGTCCGGGAACAGCACGGGCAACCCCAACAG